>CAKZWV010000015.1 GCA_937922005.1 uncultured Clostridia bacterium
GAGAAATCCGATAAATAACTGGATCCCGCATGTTCATATTGCCCGAAGTCATATCAATTTTGGCCCGGAGAGTATAGGCTCCATCAGGAAATTCACCAGCCCGCATCCGTTGAAACAAATCCCGGTTTTCTTCGATGGGACGGTCGCGGTAGGGACTATTTGTTCCAGGAGAGGTTAATGTTCCCCGGCTCTGTCGAATCTCATCGCCTGTCAGCTCACAGACGTAAGCCAGGCCCTTGTCAATCAACTCCAAGGCGCACTCGTACATCTTCTCAAAATAATCCGACGCATAGTAGAAATGATCGCCCCAATCAAAGCCCAGCCAGCGAATGTCTTCCTGGATGGCGTCGACATATTCTTCGTCTTCCTTGGCGGGGTTAGTGTCATCCATCCTCAGGTGGCAATCGCCTCCGTATTTCAAAGCCGTGCCAAAATCGATGCAAATTGCCTTGGCATGGCCAATATGGAGGTATCCATTGGGCTCAGGCGGGAAGCGGGTGACAATCTTTTGTCCTTCCACCCGGCCCCCTGGTGCCAGTTCTTCGTCCACGATGGCCCAAATAAAGTTGGATACTTCCGACGTTTCTTCTTCTCTCTCTGGGGTTTCCTTTTCTGGGGTCTCCTTAATATCGGCCATTATTTCTCCTCTCCTTCTTCGTTTTCTTTATTTATCTCCTGCAAATACTCCAGACTCGCCTGGAGGCGACGCATCGTTTCTTCTTTTCCTAGGATGGCGGCCAATTCTGGCGGTCCCCCCGGAGTGACTTTCTGGTTGGTAAGCCCCAAGCGCAGGGCTCCCATGACTTGGCCCATTTTCAGATTCCATTGGGCGGGTAAGGCCTGGAAGAGATCATTCAAGGTCTCATAACTATATGTGGGAAGGTCAGCTAAGAGGGGGAGGGTGGCGCTGATAACTTGCTGGGCCAGGGCCGGGGTCAGTTTTTGACGTTTATTCGTATATAGGCTGGGATCAAAGGGGGCCAAACCTTGGACAAATTCAAATTTTTCTGGAATTTCCGCTAAGGTTGCGATTCGGGTCTGGAGGACTGTCAGGGCCGTCTCATAATCAGCGATCTTATCACCAAAGGCTTTTTCTAAGGCCGGGCGGGCCAGGTCAGCGAAGACGTCAGGGCTCAATTTCTTGAGGTATTCACCGTTGTACCAGGCAAGTTTTGTGTAATTAAAGACGGCTGGGGAATTGTTGATCCGGTGGACATCAAAGACCTTTTTCAGCTCTTCTAAGGAGAAGATTTCTTCATTGGTGCCCGGTGACCAGCCCAGGAAGGCCAGGTAGTTGACAATGGCCTCCGGGAGGTAGCCCTCAGCGATGAGATCTGCCAGGGAGGTAGACCCATGACGTTTGCTGAGTTTTTTTCCATCTTCTCCTAGGATCAAGGGCAGGTGGACAAAGGCAGGAACCTCCCAGCCAAAGGCCTCATAGAGTAAAATGTATTTTGGGGTGGAGGAGAGGTATTCCGTTCCTCGCACCACATGGGTGATTCCCATTTCATGGTCATCTACGACATTAGCAAAGTTGTAGGTAGGGAAGCCATCGCTTTTGATGAGGATCTGATCCTCGAGCTCTTCATTGGCCACAGAAATGGGGCCGAAGACTAGGTCGTCGTAGGAGGTGGTCCCTTCCTTGGGCATCTTCTGCCGGATGACCCATGGGGTCCCCGCAGCAATTTTTTCTTGAGCTTCTTCAAAGGAAAGGTCTCGACAAGCGCATTGGTGGAGGGCATGGGCGGACGTACTAGCTTCATCTTTCGTTCCGTCGGAGTCCTCAACTAGCTCTTGCATTGCCCCATCTACTTCGCTCGCTTCCTCAGTCCGAGGGCAGAAGCAGTAATAGGCCTTGCCTTTTTTAACGAGCTCTTGGGCCCAGGGCAGATAGTGGTCAAGTCTTTGACTTTGCACATAGGGACCACAGGGACCTCCCAGGTCCGGTCCTTCATCATGGGCTAGGCCGCAGATCGCCAAGCTCTGATAGATAAGATCAGTAGCCCCTTCTACCAGGCGATTCTGGTCGGTATCCTCAATCCTTAGGATAAAGTGTCCTTGAGAAGAGCCCTGGCTGGCCAGCTCGCTTTGACTGCCTTGGCCAGTTTGAGCATCCTGGCCTGTTAAACAGGCTTTGTCTGCTGAACTGTCCTGGCCTGCCTGCACGGGGTTGAAACCTTGAATTTCCCGTGCTAACTTTTCACTTTTTGCTAGCAGGTAGGCATAGAGGGCCGTTCTTAAGTTGCCAATATGCATAAAGCCGGTAGGGCTAGGGGCAAAGCGGGTGCGGACGACGGGAATATTGGTTGCATGTGGGGCTTGGCTAGATGCCTCAGACATAGAATATCTACCTCTCCTTCTTTTTTGTTTTAAGATGGGGCTCAGGCTGGGTCAGGGGGCGGGTCGCTGGAAAGCCTAGAGTTCGCCATCTGACGGGCCAAAGTGCCCTTGACGTTTGGTCAGTATGATACAATTTACCAGGGGAATATGCAAGAAAACCGGCCCCTAAGGGGCCGGTTTGTCAATAGCATTCGTTCCAGGGAGCTAGGCAGAAGGCTTACTCCTTATAGATGAAATTTAATATAAGAAGCTAAGCTTTGGCCTGGCTCCGAATTCACATCTAGAGTTCATTTTTGCTCTAGATGGGAATATTTGCTTATTCTACGTCAGAATACTGCTGGGTTGGGGTAAGGGTCTCGTACTCCTTCTTGGCTTGGACGACCAAGGGTGAGAGCCAGAGGATACCGATGGCGTTGGGTAAGACCATGAGACCGTTGAAGAAGTCGGAGAGAGACCAGACCAGTTCAACCTTCAAGGTAGCTCCAACGATAATGCAGGCAACCACAATGAGACGATAGGCCCAAAGGGCAGCTGCTTGGCCTTTAAATAGATACTTGATATTTGATTCGCCGAAATAGTACCAGCCAATGACGGTGGTGAAGGAGAAGAAGAGAAGAGCTACGCTCAAGAAGATTTCTCCGAAGTTTCCAAAGGCCAAGTGGAAGGATTTTGCGGTCAATTCAACGGAGGTTAGGTCCGGATATTGAGTCGGGGCACCAGTTAAGAGAATGGTAAGGGCGGTAGCAGTGCAGACCAAGAGGGTATCGACTACAACACCTGCCATAGCGGCGTAACCCTGTTGGACGGGGTGGTCAACGGCAGCAACGGCGTGAGCGTGAGGGGTAGAACCCATACCAGCTTCATTGGAGAAGAGGCCGCGGGCAATACCATAACGCATAGCAGCTTTCATAGCAGAACCTGCGACACCACCTACCACAGCCTTAGTGGTGAAAGCAGACTTGAAGATCATGGCCAAGGTGGGGCCGATCTGGCTGGCATTGAGGCAGAGGATGATGACGGAAGCAATGAGATAAAGGACGGCCATAAAGGGCACGACCATCTCGGCAAATCTAGAAATTCTCTTAATTCCACCAATAAAGATTAAGGCTGCTAAAATGGCAATAACAATACCGGTGACCAATGGGGGAACGTTGAAGGTCTTCATGGCCAAGCCGATGGAGTTGGATTGGACCATGTTGCCGCAGAAGCCGAGGGCGATAATGATCAAAATAGAGAAGAGTACAGCTAAGGTGCGGCCAAGCGCCTTGTTGGGTAAACCTTGGGAGAGATAGTAGGAAGGGCCGCCATAGGTCGTGCCGTCCGTATCTTTTTGCTTGAATTTTTGGGCTAACACAGCTTCAGCAAAGATGGTAGACATGCCTAAAATGCCAGAGATCCACATCCAGAAGATAGCACCCGGTCCGCCGGAAACGAGAGCGGTTGCAACACCACCGATATTGCCGGTCCCGATCTGGGCGGCAACTGCCGTGGCCAAGGCTTGGAAGCTGCTGATCCCTTGCTTGCCAGATTTCTTATCCTTTTTCTTAAAGATGCCGCCAAAGGCATGCTTAAAGCTGACTGTTAACCTCGTAAACTGAGGAACGCCCAGTCGGATGGTAAAATAGAGCCCCGTAAAAATAAGGACCCAGATCAATACGACATTCCATACAAAATCGGATGACGTATCGATGACTTTTAATAGAGTATCCATAAGAACCTCCTAAAACATATAGATGCATTAAGAATAAGAGAAGATGGGTTTTTTTTCAAGTACCTAGGCCAGGTCTCTTAGTATCTAAACATAAAGTTACTATGAAAATTGTGCTTGTTTTTGGGTAAGGCCAGTGGTATGCTCCAGGTTTTCCCCCTTCTGTATCCTGGGAAGTTGAAAATTTTGGCCTCCCAGCCTACAATGGAAACACATAATGTTGGATGTTGGGAGTGGAGTAAGGCTGGGATGATGGAGTCTAGAATGCGGGCCAAGGCTCGTCGACAATGGATGCAGGTTTTTGTCTTGTGGTTTCTCGTGCTGGCCATAGGGCCGACTTTGGTAGCCTGTTCACGAGATGGGGCTGCTGTGCAGGAGCGTCCTGCCCGTTATGGACCTAATGCCCGGCAATTTGCCATTAATCTAGCGGAGAAGTTTCCCTTTCGCAGTCCTGGCAGTCAAGGGGAAAAAGAGGCGGCTAACTACGTAAAAGAAGCCTTCGAAAAAATGGATTATGAGGTCCGTATCCAACCTTTTACATACGATGAGGCGGGGGCCAGCCACCGCTCGCAAAATTTGGTCGTCTTTGTTCCGGGGACGGGGTTCAAAAAGCAGATCAATGACGAGCAGAAGGAGGCTGATCTGAAAACGGCTCCCAGCGCCAAAGCAAAGTCGCCACGGCCTAGCGCTGACAAGGGAATAGACCATGAAAAGAATTTCTCTGCCCAACTCCAGTACCGATCGGACTTAGATCCTAATAACTCCTTTATAGTGGTGGGGGCCCATTATGATACCCCCATTTCTAAGGAAGAGGCCCAAAAAAGAACGAAAAAGGATGCAGATCTCTTGGATTATCGTAAGTATAATGGAATTCATAATAACGCTGCTGCGGTAGGGGTCCTCTACCAACTCCTGGACCTCTATACCCGGTCCAAGCCAGCTTATGATACTTATATCGTTGCCTTTGGGGCAGGTACGGCAGATTGTGCCGGGGCAGAGGCCTTTATCCAGAGCATGGGCAATGAGATCGACGCTTGCGTTGGCATGTATAACTTGGCTTGTATCTATGCTGGTAACAAGGTCTACGCCCATGCGGGGGTGAACTCCATAGAGGATGCCCATGATAAGAACTATATGTTGCGTCGGAAGCTCTATGAGGTTACCGATGTCTATTATGACAACCTCCTCTTGACGAATAACGATTTTGCGATTTACACCAACCAGTCTGTCTATTCCCTCCCCAACCCCCAGCGGGAACAGGATCCGCCCGTTCCCTTCCGAGAGTGGACGACCCATCTCAGTGACCATAGGCCCTTTGATCGTCGGGGAATCCCTGTGGTCTTTTTTGAGTCCTATGAGTATAACGTTGACAAATACACCGAACTTGTAAGAGAGAGCACGGACCCGGTCTTTGCCAGTTATGGAGGGAATATTTCGGGCAATCCGATCGATTCTACAAGCTTTCTTTTGAGTCATTTTCAGTCTGTAGATGAAGAGGAAAGACAGGAGGGACAGGAGGCCAAGGAGAGTCGGGCCGAGGCTCGGGAAACTCGTCCCAGTGGCCCGCTGACCCCGGAAGCCAGTCTGGCGGCGGAGCGTTTGAAGGAAGACAAAAGGATTGATCTCCTTGAAAGAAGGATCAACAACCTAGCCTTCGTGATTTTTGAAGCTTTGAAAAAACCGCCGATTGGCTATGACCTGCGTCGCTAGTGCGAAGTTACAGAGAAAGAAATTTTCCAAGCCCGGGATCGGCAACGATCGGAAAATAGATGGCTCGGAGGCGATAGAACGAAAGCGCACGGGATAGAACAAAGACACACGGGATAGAACAAAGACACACGGAATCTCTTGATGAAAGGAGCATAGTATGGCTTATTTTTGGCTAGTCCTGATGATTGGGTGGACGATCTTGGAGATGGCTACCGTCAATTTGGTCTCGATATGGTTTGCTGGCGGAAGCCTAGTTGCCCTAGTCTTGGCCGCATTGAATTGTCCTTGGGCTTGGCAGCTGGGTGCCTTTTTGGTCACTTCTACCTTGGGTGTCCTCCTCTATTTGTTCTGGATTCGTCCCAATCTGAAAAGGCAGACTAAGGGCTATATTTCCATGAATGCTGACCGGATCATTGGCCACGTGGGGGTCGTTACGGTCCCCTTAAATCCCCTTATGGGAGAGGGGAGGGTCTTGGTGGATGGCCAGGACTGGCGGGCTGAAACGACGGAAGGCAAGCCCTTAGAAAAAGACACGCCCATTCGTGTCCTTGAGATTCGAGGAACCAAGTTGATGGTGCAAGCGCAGGATGCGCCTGCAGTAGAAAAAATTTGATGAAGGAGTATTTGCATGAAAAACATAATTTATCCTTACCTAGCTCCCCTAGTCCCCTTGCTTGTGGCATTTCCCCACCTGGGTCTGTTACCTATATTGATTGTCTTCATCCTGGGGGTGGTGGTTTCCAACATCTCGGTGGTTCAGCAGTCGAATGCCTATATTATCGAACGTTTGGGGAATTATTCGGCAACCTGGATGGCTGGTGTCCACGTCAAAGTGCCCTTTTTGGATAAGGTGATCAATAAGATTAGCCTCAAGGAACAGGTGGCGGACTTCCAACCCCAGGCGGTGATCACGAAGGATAACGTCACGATGAAGATTGATACCGTAGTCTTTTTCCAAGTGGTGGATCCAAGGCTATATACCTACGGGATTGTAAATCCAATTACGGCCATTGAAAATCTGTCCGCCACGACCCTCCGGAATATCATCGGCGACCTTGAACTCGATGAAACTCTGACATCTCGAGATATCATCAATACAAAGATGCGGCAGATCCTCGATGTGGCGACCGATCCTTGGGGGATCAAGGTCAATCGGGTGGAATTGAAAAATATCATTCCTCCTAAAGAAATTCAAAATGCCATGGAACGCCAGATGAAAGCTGAACGGGAACGGAGAGAAAATATTCTACGGGCCGAAGGTGAAAAAGAGTCAGCCATCCGAGTAGCCGAAGGTGAAAAAGCTGCGGCCATTTTACGGGCAGAAGCCAAAAAAGAGGCGGCCATCCGGGAGGCCCAAGGTCAGGCAGCGGCTATCTTGGCCATCCAAGAGGCGACGGCCAAGGGTTTGCAGATGATCAAAGATATTCAGCCGGACCAGGGTCTTTTGGCCCTAGAAGCCTTGCGGACAATGACCAAGGTGGCCAATGGCCGGGCAACAAAGATCATTATCCCATCGGAGATTCAGGGTCTGGCTGGTCTGGCCGTGTCGATTAAGGAGGCCATGGGTGACCTTACTCCCAACCAAGCTGGTGATGATGCCCAGGAGGGAGTGGATGAGGCAAATCCATATCCTGCTTCGCAGATGTCTGGCGACAAACTTAATGCTATGCTCGATTCCTTTACCGATGTTTCCATGTCTAAACCAGCTGACCTAGGGATGACGGGGCCCACCAATATTGGAACTTCGGACCCAGCTTCTGAATGGCACTTTCCCCAGGGCCTAGACCAGAACTAGGAAGGAGAGCGGGATGCTCTTAGGCTTTTCTCTCCACAATTTCACCTGCTTTCGCAACTTCCATATTGGGCTGACAGCGAAAGAACTTTTGGAGACGTTGTCCCCTCGCAAGCCAGAAGACCCTGCGGTGGGTGAGGTTTCCCATCAAAATTTGCCGCACTTGCCCGGGGCAGCAGACTTGGCGCACTTGCCAGACCTGGCCAATGTGGCCCCCCTCCGCAATTTGACCGTCCTCATTGGAAAGAATGGCTCCGGGAAGACCATGCTTTTCAAAGCTCTCCACCTTATCTCGGATATCTTGACCCAGGGGATTGCCCAGGCGACTAGCGAGCATTTTGAAGCTGGCTTTACGGAGATAGCGGGTAATTCCGGGTCTTTTGCGGCAGAGTTAATTTTTTACTGGGAGAAGGAATATTCAATCTATTATCTTCGCTTCATCCAAGATGCCCTGGGGAGGCCCCATCTGGATCAGGAGCGCCTCCAGGTGATTCGAAAGCGGAAGGGGGCCTGGAAGGTGAAAGAGCTCTTGGCTTTTGATGGAATTAAAGGCCGCTACCTGGATGAAAAAAACAAGCAATACCAGGAAATCGATTTACAAGATCGTAAATATACAGCTCTATCCATCCTAGGGCGGATGCGGGGCCTGGGTGCTATATCCCGCCTCTATTTAGAGATGAGCGACTGGTATATCCCCGAGCTAGATCCTGAATTTACAAGATCGACCAAGCGGGACTATGCTTCTTTGGGTCAGGGAATATTTGTTTCAGAAGGGGGGCACAAACACCTCAAAGTTGATTGTTCCAATGCGGCCAATGTTATCCTCTATTATCGTACTAAGAAAAAAGAAAATTTTGATCATTTCCTAGAGCGGGTTGGCAAGGTGATGATGGAGTTTACGAGGGGAACTGGCAAAAGGCTCCTCGCAGAGGGTAAGGTTGCTGAGATTTCGAGCTTTTTGAACCGCCTGGCCACTGGAAAACGCAAACTTTTTTACCTCCTCTTGATGCTGGAGGATAGCCGCCACCTAGTCTGCCTGGAAGAGCCAGATGCCTCCCTTCATTACTCCTATATAGGGGAGGCGGCCCTGGCCTTTCGAGAGTATGTCATGGATCATCCGGACCGTCAAATCTTTTTGACAACACAAAATAATTACATGTTGGATGCCTTTGCTCCTGAAGAAGTATGGATCTTACGGGAAAATGCCTGGGCCCAGGCAGGAGCTACGAGCCTTTCTGAAAAACGCCTTGTGGTGAATATGTGTCAAGAGGGCATTGGCTTAGGAACACAATGGTATAATGGGTATTTTGAAGAGTAGGGGTATGCCAACAGTTTACAGGATTTCCGATCTCCCGAAAGACTTGCGGATTCGTCACCAAGCCATTATTGAACTTCTGAGTGAAGATATCAGCAGTGTCCCTGTCATGGCTGCCGTTTTGACCCAAGTCCTAGAAAAGTATGGGTACCGGCGTCTGATCGATGATTCTGATGAAAATACGAGGGATAGGGAAGAAAAGGTCCCTGAGCCCCGTCAAGGAGCTAGGTATGCCCCCTCCGATCGCAAGGCTAGCTTTATGCTGCCTAGGTGCTGGGAAGAGTCGACAGAGGAGAGGCTCTTGAATCCGCTAGATTCGTTAGATCCGGTAGATTCGTTAGATCAGTTGAATCCGTTAGATCAGTTAGATCATTTGGAGCATTTGGGAAAAGAGGGAATCCTGCCAGATCTGATTGAATGCCATATCAGACCTCATAAGGGAAAGGGGCACTTGCCGGACGACCTCCAGAGTCCCCCCAACCCTAAATCTGCAGCCATTTTGGAGATCCTGCCTGCAAAATTACGGGCCTATTCTCGGACTTACAAGGAGGATGAGCTCCTGGTGGTCGTGGTCTGCGACAGTGATCTGGAAAAGCCAGAAGCTCTGAAGCGGGCTTTAGAAATCTGCCTAGAGAGTGAGCTGAAGAATGTCTCTAGCATTGGGATTTCGACAGAGGAGATGGAGGCTTGGATTTTGGGTGATCGCAAGGCCCTTTTGGCTGCTTACCCTGATATGGACCAGGAGGCCTATGCCCAGTATCGGCAAGATAGTATTTGTGGGACTTGGGAGCACTTGGCCCGCTTTATTATGAAGGAACGGGCTGAGACTCTGATGGGGATGCCCTACCCGGTAATTGGCCTCTATAAATCCCGTTGGGCAGAGAAGGTAGCCCCCTTCATGAGAAATGATCAAAATGCCTCCCCCAGTTTTCAGGCCTTTGTGCTTTCCATGGAAGAAGGTTTGGAGCAGCTGGCCTATAATTTGGCGCAGAAGCGGCTGTCCCCAACCGAGCAGGCGCAGCCCCAGCTAAGTGAAAAACAGCCAGCCAAGGCGTAGCTGATCCAGCCCCAACTGACAGAACCATGACTTTTTTAGACGAGTTTGCCGCAACCCAAGCTTCGCTTTTTACCAATCCTTTTGCCCGGGCCCTCCCCCAGGCCCTCTACGTCCATGTCCCCTTTTGCCACGGAACCTGTGCTTATTGCGACTTTTATCATGTATCACCCAAGAAAGACCGCCTCTATGACGACTTCATCCCTCGTTATCTCCAGGGGATTGACCTGGAACTTGAGCGGACCCAAGAAATTCTAGGTCGTCTCTGGCCCCAGGCTCAATCCCAGGCTCTGCCCGAGCCTCAGTCCCAGGCTCAGCCCCTGGTTAAATCCCAGGATCAGCCCCTGACGACCCTCTATCTAGGGGGCGGGACCCCGTCCCTCTTGCGTCCTGAGGACTTGACTCAGCTGCTGGCTGCTGTCCAAGGGGTCTTTTCCCTGGCTCCTTCTTGCGAAATCACCATGGAGGCCAATCCAGAATCTCTGGATGCTCAGCCCGACTTAGCAGCTACGATGGCTGACCTGGGCGTCAACCGGGTCTCTTTGGGTCTTCAAAGCGAGGATGACGCTATGTTGCGCTTGCTCCACCGCCGCCACGACTGTCCCATGTTTGAAGAAGCTCTACAAATACTCCAGCACGCCGGTTTTTCTAATATCTCCATTGATTTAATCTATGGCCTCCCCGACCAGACCCTGGCTAGCTGGGAGCGGACCTTGGCCTATGCTTCATCACTCCCGATCACCCATATTTCTCTTTATTCTCTGGTCCTTGCCGAGGATACCCTCCTGGGGACCTGGCTTAAGGACCCTGACAAGGCCGATCGTTTTCCGGATTACGAAACCAATCGAGCTATGTTAGACCTGGCCCATGAGCGTTTATCTGAGGCTGGCTTTACTTTTTATGAGATTTCTTCGGCGGCTAAGGATCCGGCTTATTTTTCCCGGCATAACCAGGTGTACTGGCGGGCGGACCCCTATTTTGCCCTGGGTCCAGGAGCTTCCGCCTACTGGGGAGGGATGCGGATGAGGAATCCCTCCCATTTCGAACGTTGGTACCAAAGCCTAGCCGCCGGGGCTTGGCCCGCCCAGGTGGAGGAGACCATCGACCTTGAGGGGGCAAAAAAGGAGTTTATGCTCCTAGGCCTCCGCCTTACAGAAGGCGTTTCTGCTTGCCGCTATCGTACCCTCTTTGGGTCCGACATGGAAAAAGATTTTGGCCCCGCTCTCCAAGAGCTCCGCACCAAGGGATATCTGACCAGGGAGGAGGCAAGGGGCCGGGGAGAGGTCGTCGATCGCTTCACTCCAGAGGGCAGGGGAGAGGCGCTTTCTGAAGGAGAGGTCGTCTATCGGCCCACCCCAGAGAGCCGGAAGGACCCCTATGAGCTCTTTATGCCCTTTGTTTAGGGCGACGGGTGTCCGGTAGGCTGGCGACTGGCGGCCGGTGGGCTGGCGACAGGCCTCCGGTGGGCTGGCGACAGGCGCCCCAGGAGGCGGATTCTTGAGAAATTTTCCCCCAAGGCCTACAATAAGCCGGATGTCCCGGAGCTGAAAGAAAGAGGGGGCGGGAGTATTTGCTAGAGATTATAGCGAAAGCTCTTGCCGTCGCCTTTGGATCCGGATGAAATGATTGCGAGGACCCTGGTGAAGGGACCGATGGAATAGAGAGGAATTTGTATGCGTTTATCCACCAGTTTTTTTTATACTTTGCGGGAAGATGCCGCCGATGAGGAGTCCAAGAGTGGCAATCTCCTAGTGCGGGCAGGGATGATCAAAAAATTGTCCGCTGGCGTCTATATTATGCTCCCCCTGGGCCTCAAGGCCTTTAATAAGATTGTGGGGATCATCCGGGAAGAGATGGAGGCCATCGACTCCCAAGAGCTGGTGATGCCGGCTCTGATTCCGGAAGAAGTCTATGTCGATTCGGGGCGGCGGGAAGGCTTCGGAGACAGTATGTTTGCCCTGCAAGATCGGAACAGCAGAAAATTTGTTCTGGGGCCGACCCATGAGGAGCTCTTTGCGATGGTGGCCAAGATGCACGTCCATTCTTATAAGGATATGCCGGTTAGCCTCTATCAATTCCAGACTAAGTATCGGGACGAGGCCCGGCCCCGCTTTGGCCTCATCCGGGTCAAGGAATTCGTCATGAAGGACGCCTATACCTTTGACCGGGACCTGGAAGGCCTGGATGTGGCCTATCATAAGATGTTTGAGGCCTATAAAAAAGCCTTTGATCGGATGGGGATCGACTATGCCATTGTCAAGGCCGATACCGGGGTCATGGGCGGCCTTCTCAGCGAGGAATTCCAAGCCATTTCTCCCATCGGGGAAGATACCGTCGTCCTTGACCGGGCCAACAACTATGCGGTCAATGCGGAAATTGCTCCCTGCCAACCTAGCCAGGAAAAAGACGGGTCCGAGCCCTTGCCCTATGAAAAGGTTGAAACGCCCGAAGTTCGCACCATCGAAGAAGTCACGGCCTTCTTGAAGGTCCCTGCGACCAAGCTGGTGAAGACCCTGATCTACAAGATCCTGCCGACGCCCACAGAGGCCGAGGAAGGAAAGAAAGAATATTTTGTGGCCATCTGTATCCGGGGCGACCACGAGGCCAGTGAGAATAAGCTAGCGAAGCTCCTTGGGGTCATGGAGGACAACCTGGTCCTGGCTGAGCCCGAAGAGATCGAGCGGGAAACTGGCTGTCCCAAGGGCTTTGCGGGTCCTGTGGGCCTAAATCCGGCCATCAAGGTCTACGTGGACCTTACCGTGGCTAATATGGCGAATTTCGTGGTCGGGGCCAATGAAGCCCAGCACCACCTCATCAACGTCAATCTCCGAGACTTTACCTGCGAAAAAGTGGCTGACCTCCGTAAGATCCAAGAGGGCGATTTGAGCGAAAAGGGCGGTCCTGTGACCTTCACCCAGGGTATTGAAATCGGCAATACCTTCAAACTTGGCACCAAATACTCCGAGGCCATGAATCTTTATTTCATCGACGAGAATAATGAGCAAAAGCCCGTGGTCATGGGAAGCTACGGAATCGGTCCTGCCCGCTGCCTAGCCGCCATCGCAGAACAGTATTATGACGGAAAACGGATGATTTGGCCGAAATCTGTCACCCCCTGCGAAGTCTACATCGTGGTCATCAACAGCAAGGACGAGGCCCAAGCCCAGGCTGGAGAAGAGCTCTACGCCGCCCTCAACCCTCATCACGACGTCATTTTGGACGACCGTAACGAGCGGGCTGGGGTCAAATTCAACGACTCCGAGTTGGTCGGCGCCTATATCCGTCTCACGGTCGGCAAAAAATACTCCAGCGACGGTCTGATCGAAGTCCAGTGCCCCGAGTTTTCTGGGGAGAAGCTCCTCACGGTGGAGGAGACCCTGGCTCAAGTTCCAGAGATCTTAGCTTCATCTTTTGACAGCAAAGAATTTATGGCCGGTCACCGGGCGGAGTAGGCTGTAGCTAACGTGGAATATATAGGTAATATTTATCGGCCTCCTTCCGAGGCCGATTCTTTTATCCTCCAATGCACGGTGGGCTGCGCCCATAACACCTGCCTCTTTTGTTATATGTATAAGGGGGAGGCCTTTCAGATTCGCCCCCAAGAGGAGATTTTAGAGAATTTGCGGGCAGGGGCCAAGGCTTATGGGGCTTTTGTCCGCCGCCTCTTTTTGGCGGACGGGGATGCCCTGGTGATGCCAACAGACCGGATCTTAGAAATTTTAGCCGAAGCCTTTAAGGTCTTTCCCCATCTGGAGCGGGCTGCGGCTTATGCTACTGTCACTGATATTTTAGCCAAGTCAGCCCATGACTTGGAGGCCCTCAAGAGAGCGGGTCTCGATATCCTCTATATTGGCCTTGAGTCTGGATCTGATGAGGTCTTAGCTACCATGCACAAACACCAGACCCAGGCTGACTATGTCCAGGCGGTCCACAAGGCCCAGGCAGCTGGCCTCAGGACTTCCGTAACTTTGATCTTTGGTTTGGGCGGACGGGCCCATAGCAAAGACCACATAGAAGCTAGTGCTCAAGCTATTAGCCTGAGTCAGCCTTCCTATGTGGCCTTTTTAAGCCTCCAGGTCGTCCCTGGGGCACCCCTCTATCAGCGGATTCAAAAGGGGGATTTTGTCCTCCTAACGGATGAGGAGGAGATGCAAGAAATGCGGCGCTTTGTGGAGCTCGTAGATAGTCCCGGGACTATTTTTCGCTCAAACCACGCCTCTAACCCTGTAGCCATTGGGGGCAGCTTCAACCAAGACCGGGAGAAGATGCTAGATGCTATCGACCGGGCCATGGCCCAAGGGGCCTACCGGCCAGAAGCCTGGCGGGGCCTATAGGGCGTGGGGGTACAACATCCCTTCTGCGACTTTTTTAGCCGTCGCTTCACCGGCCAAGCTTTTAACGATTTCGAGGGCAAAGCGGGTGGAGTAAGCGGGACCTTGACCGGTAATGACCTTTCCATCTACGACGACACCGTCGCTCTTTCGATCTGGTTCAAGCTCACCTAGGCATCCCGGGTAGGAAGTAAAAGATTTTTCAGGAATAATCCCAGCAGCTGCAAAGCTCAGAGGGCCTGCACAGATGGCGGCTAAAACCTGCCTATCTTCTGTGTAGGCCTTTTTTATCATCTCCAAAATGATCTTGTTCTCAGCCAGGTAGGAGGCGGCAGGTAGACCTCCGGGGATGACTAAGGCATCGGCCTGGGCGATGTAATCACAGGCCTCTTTTTCTCCCAAACGATAGGTGCAGCGAACCCGGACCCCCTGGGCGGAATCAACCCAGGCATGGTGGCCCCGGCAAGCCTGGCCCTGACTCATGGCTCCCTCTGCAGGAGCCTTTGCTTGGGAGTCCCCTGGGGCAGGGACGGCGATCAGGGCATATTCTATGCCTGCCCGGGTGGCCAGGTCAGCCACCGTCAGGGCTTCGATGGTCTCAAAAGTTGGGGCTAAAAAGATAGCGATTTTCTTTGACATAAAAGTCTTCCTCCTTGTTATGTATTTTGACTATAGTATAGCAGAAATGGGTAAGTTTGGGGCTCTGACCGCTCAAGCTAGGCTCTGATCACTGGAATTTGGGGCTCCGCCCGCTTACAGGCTAGTCCCTTGCCTAGTGCCCTCAATGAGCACAGGAATATTTTTAGCACTCTAGCGTTGAGAGTGACAAAACTTTTTTTTTATGCTATCCTAGGACTGTAGTTTGAGAGTACGATTTCCTGGTCGGACGACTCAGCAGATTAAGCGGGCCGACGGCTGGGAGACCAATATGAAACGAAGACTAATATAGAACGAAGAAGGAGATCATATATGTTAATTCGATTAAGCTCGAGGTCCGGACGGGTCCTCAGCATTGCCTACGCCATTGCGAGGCGAACCAATACCGGGGTGATCCTGACAGAGACGATATTGGCGGCCTTGACCAACGTGGGCGGGCCCGTGTCTGACCTGTTACAAGGAGTGGGCGTCACGATGGAAACTGTTCTTGACATCATTAACGCCCAACGGCCTGTTGGCATGGAGCCCTTACAAGAAGACGAGATCATGAAAGATCTTGAGAACCGGGCTGGAGACGACTATTTGGCCATGATGAGTCCGGCGACGAGGACCCTGATGCCCCGCTGCATGCGGGTGGCAGAAAAATGGGGCCGGAATGAGGTCGAACCGGAACATATGTTCATTGCCCTGTGCGACCTAGAAAATAGTCTAGCGAACAAATTTTTTGCCAACTCTGGCCTGGACCTGCAATTGATGAAAGAAGAAATGAAGCAGGTTCTTAACTACATCGAGTACGACAAGTTGGCCCCAGACCATGCTGTAGCTTTAGCCCTAGGGGAGTACCGGCACATCCTTGCTAGCCGGAACGAGGAAGCCAACCTCTATTATGGGCCTAAACTAGGCGACCAGGAAGGCACCGAAGACGAGGGGGATGATTTGCATACGAGTGGATCTACGCCAAGCTTTGGTGATGGACCCCGTCCTGGCGCTTCCCCCTTTGTGGCTGGGGGCAACCTCGGAGATTTTTTGCCCTTTGGCTTTTTCCGGAGCCAGACGGGGGGAAATCTTGGGGATCTAGATCGCTTTGCTAACATGGGCGGGAGATCTGATGAGGATGACGATGGTTCCGATGCCTTCCAGAAACTAGCCCGGGGCAAGCGGGGAATTTTAGACCGCTATGCTGAAGATCTCACGAAGCAAGCCATGGAAGGCAATCTAGATCCTGTCATTGGCCGGGATGAGGAAATTGAGCGGGTCATGCAGATCCTGGCTCGGCGGACGAAAAACAATCCCATCCTCCTTGGTGAGCCAGGGGTTGGGAAAACGGCGGTGGTAGAAGGCTTTGCCCAGCGGATTGTCAAAGGGGAAATTCCAGAGATCTTGAAGGGAAAACGGGTCCTTACTGTGGATATCGCCGATATGCTGGCTGGAGCCAAGTATCGGGGAGAATTTGAGGAGCGTTTTACAAACTTCTTAAAGGCGGCGACCGCTGACAAAAATATTATCCTCTTTGTCGATGAGCTCCATACCATCATGGGGGCCGGAGCCGGGAATGACTCCCAGCTAGATGCCTCTAATATGTTAAAGCCTTTGCTGGCAAGGGGGAGTTTGCAGATCATCGGGGCTACGACAAGCGATGAGTACCGGAAATATATTGAAAAAGATGGGGCCCTGGCCCGGCGCTTTCAGCCCGTCATCGTAGAGGAGCCGAGCGAAGAGTCCACCCTGGCTATCTTAAAAGGCCTCCGTCCAAAATATGAGCAACACCATAATGTGAAGATTTCTGATGATGCATTGAAGGCGGCGATCAATATGTCGGTTCGCTATATCAACGACCGCTTTTTGCCGGATAAGGCGGTAGACCTCATGGATGAAGCTTCGGCCCGGGTCAACCTCAAGAAAAGAGGGACCCCTTCCCAGGAGCTGGTGCAAGCGGAGAAGGAGCTCCTGAAGGTCCGCCAAGAAAAGGAACAAGCTGCCTACAAGCAGAAATACAAGGAGGCCTCCCAGTACCAGCAACAGGAGTGCCAGCTTACCGAACAGATCAAGGAATTAAAAAAGAAGCTAGGGATCCCAGAAGAGGGGGCTACCCTGGAAGTTACGGAAAACGACATTGCCGACGTGGTCGCCACGGCCACCAAGATTCCCGTCTCTAAGATTACTGAAAGTGATGCCGAGCGCCTGCGGACCCTCGACCAGGAACTCAAAAAACGGGTAGTCGGTCAAGACGAGGCCATCGATGCGGTGGCCCAGGCCATTCGCCGGAGTCGACTGGGAATCCGTGACCCCAAACGCCCCATCGGGAGCTTCCTCTTCCTGGGGACGACCGGGGTAGGAAAGACGGAACTGGCCAAGGCCCTGGCCGACACCGTCTTTGGCAACAAAAACTCCTTTATTGAAGTCGATATGAGTGAATACATGGAAAAGATCAATGTCACCAAGCTCTTGGGGGCGCCCCCAGGATATGTGGGCTATGATGAGGGAGGAACCCTGGCCGAAAAAGTCCGCCGAAACCCCTATTCCGTCGTCCTCTTTGATGAGATTGAAAAGGCCCACCCCGATGTCTTTAATATCCTCCTGCAAGTCCTGGAGGAGGGGCGCTTGACCGATGCCCAGGGGCGGAATGTCAACTTCAAGAACTGTGTGGTCATTATGACCTCCAACATTGGGTCGAAGATCCTTACCGGGGCAGAAGGTCGGAAAATTGGCTTCAATGCTGCTCAGACTGACGATAGCAAACTCTACGGGGGCTACAGCTTTGAGCATGCCAAAGGCCTTGTGATGGATGAGCTGAAAGAGGCGATCAGCCCCGAACTCCTCAACCGGATCGATGCGGTCATCTTCTTCAAGATGCTAGCGAAAGAAGACATGCTCAAGATCGTGGATATCATGCTGGATGATCTGCAGCAAAGGATTGGCATCTTGAGTAACGGAGACGAGGGAATTCACTTCCGGGTAACCCAGGCCGCCAAACTCTGGATGGCCGAACACGGTTACGAACCTCAATACGGGGCTCGGCCCTTGCGCCGGGTCATCCAGAACGAGCTGGAGGTCCTCATTGCCAACGCCTTGCTGGACAGCACCCTGGAGCGGGGCGACACGGCCGTGGTGGACGTCAAAGACGAAAACCTCTACATCCGCAATTTCAAGGATCTGACTCCCGAAGAGCAGGCCAGCCTCAATGATTCCTTCCAACTGGCGATTAAGGAGGAGGAGCCAGAGGCAGATTCCCAAGAAAAGACGGAAGTTGAAATTTCTGAGGACAAGGAAGACGATCCAGGGAAGTCCAAGAACTAAGCCTACCTAAAAATAGGCCCTAGAAGGCCTAAGGCTGATAGCCAATATAGTGAATGTCGATGCTCAAGCCCTTGAGGGGGATGGGTTCGACCCCTTGGAAAATAGGAATATTAGCCGCCTGCACAGCAGCAGGATCGGCAAAGAGACCGGTGAGGGTGTCTAAGGACATCCCACCGGTTTTTTTGATGGCCAGGGGAATTTGCTCCGGGAGGGTGAGGCCCAGGAAGGCCAGGGCTTTTTCTTGGTCGGGCGGCAGGGTCAAGCCAGGGAAGAGGAAGGAGAAGGGGAGGACCAGGGCCTGCCCTGTGGATCCTTCTTGGTTATTGGCATCTGTCTGGTCCTTCCCCCTTTTTTTGGATCCGGAAGCGGGAGAGACCTCTGCCAGGTTCATGATAGAGGCTTGTGTGGTCTCAGTCCTTGTTTCCCCGTTTAGGGTAAGGAGGCGGACCTGGTAACTGGTGCCGTCTAGGACTTGGATATCTAGCTCATAGGATAGCGAGTCGGGGACATGCTCCAGAAAACTAAGATCTTGGCCGGTAATCGCAGCCAGGCTAGCGGCCTTCTCTTTGAGTTTTTCTATTCCTGCCAACTGGACCTGGAGGGCCCAGGTGCCTGTAAGCTCGTCAGCTGTTGTCTGGGGTGCCCCTTGTCCGTTTGGCGTATCGGCCTGATCCGGGGAGGAGGTCGCCTCTTGATCCGTAGCCGGATCTTTGCCCTCCAGGGCTGAGAGATTGGCCTCTTTCAGCATCTTCCAGACCTGCTTGATCGGGGCATCTCCTTTTTTCTTTAGGAGCATTTCTTGGACTTGATCCTTCTGCCGTGTGATAAAGTCCTTGCTGAGCTTTTCCACCGGGGGCCGATCTCCCACCACCAGATGTACAAATACCACCAAAAAGCTTAGTACAAAGGCGATCACGTACTTTTTCAAGGGATTGTAGGTTCGAGTCGGGCGGTCTGCCAAATAGGTCGCCTGACTGGTCCGGGGGGCCTGGGTGGGGTAGGGAGCCTGCTTAGGGTAGGCTGCCTGCCTAGGGTAGGTTGCTGGTTCGCCATAGGGATCTGAATGTACGTAGAAGTCGGAGTAGGTATCGTTGTAGGTATCGTTGTAGGGACCCTCATCGGCGTAGGGATCCGCATCGTAAGTCCCTGGCTCAGCATGGGGTCTCGGATCATAAGTCTCCCCCTGCAAATACTCCATCTCCTCTTCTTCCCAGTCTTCTAGTTCAAAGTTGGCGTCTGGCACCCTGGCTTGGGGATCGTGCAAGTTCGTCTTGACTTCATGAAAGTTGGCCTTGGCGTCAGGAGAGAAGGGGGCCGCAAAGGGCTGAAGGGGATGGGTTTTGGCGTAGTCGTCGAGCTCACGGCCAAAGGCGACTAGGTCCTCATCTGGTGCGGACATCTCTGCCTCTGGACCTCTCCACGTCTGCTTATCCTGTTGTCTGGGTGCTAAGGCTCCTGGACTTCTTGATGTCCGGGGGCCATGGTTGCGCTCTTCCATAGCTTCTCCTTCCCGCTATCTCAAGGCTTCTTGGGTTTTTAGGGGCCTTTCAAGCCTGTGGATCCTTGCAAGGATGCGTAGTGGCATTTCCAGGTGCTTTCTTTGCTCTGAGATCCTTCTGCCGTCTAGTATAGGAGAAGAGAGAGAATATTTCTGCCCCCTAATTGTTTTTCCGCCCTTACTGCTCCAGCTAAGCAATTGTAAAATCCCCCCTAAATGGATTAACGCAGAATAAAATCTGTGGGCGCAGGGTTACGAACCGGGGACAGGGACTTAACTTTTGAGGAGAATGATAGAGGTGGAGCGATGCGAAGTCTATGATGGAGAGGACCAAAGAAATTGGCAGGCCGGGTCAACCTGACCCTGCAAAATGTTGATGAGCAGAAAATGCTCCTCAAGAAGGAGGAAAATATGAAGACAAAACGAGAAATGGGTTTTCTATCACTAATTATTGCAATCCTTGTGGCGATCCAGCTCATCCCATTCGGATTGACACAAGTAAAGGCGGATCCTGGAGATGAGAAGCTCACCGCCGAAGTAAGTGTGAAGTTAGATCAAAATGACCCAGTAAAGGTTAAAACGGACGATCTAGGAGCAACAATTGCAACGGCTAATGTGGAAAGTACTGCCGCATTACAAGCGTATATTGAAAGTCAGAACAACTATAGAACCAAAGATGGAATCAAAGAATATTTAGATACAACAAAGTATAAGGCTGAATTGACTGTTGATGAGGCAGCTTTAGAGGAAGCAAAAGCTTACCAGAAAGATAAGACCCAAGCAAAAGAAATGAAGCTTGCTTTGAAGGTTACCAGTAAAACGCTTTCTAATGAGAAGCTCACCGCCGAAGTAAGTGTGAAGTTAGATCAAAATGACCCAGTAAAGGTTAAAACGGACGATCTAGGAGCAACAATTGCAACGGCTAATGTGGAAAGTACTGCCGCATTACAAGCGTATATTGAAAGTCAGAACAACTATAGAACCAAAGATGGAATCAAAGAATATTTAGATACAACAAAGTATAAGGCTGAATTGACTGTTGATGAGGCAGCTTTAGAGGAAGCAAAAGCTTACCAGAAAGATAAGACCCAAGCAAAAGAAATGAAGCTTGCTTTGAAGATTACTAGCCTCCAACCCCTCAAAGTCAAAGCTAAGATTACTCTTCCATCGAAGCAATTAAAGGATGTAGAATTCACTATTCTCGCTGCCGATGTTAAGAAGCAAAATGTTGAGTCTTTTACCAAGGATCAATTAAAAGAATTCGTGGTAGGCACTGATGCCTATGAGGGTGCAGTAAAAGATTACAAGGAGCAGATTGCTAAGCACAAAATTGATAGCTTTGTCATTTCTGATGATGATCTGGCCAAAGTAAACAAATACATCAATAAAGACAAATATCAGAAACCAGCAGAAGTCAGCATTGAAGTAGTCTACGGAGAAAAGTCCACCGAGCCCAGCAAGAACGAGGAAAGCAAGGAAACCAAGAAGCCTAAAGAGGACGATCGTGTCGGTACTTGTTCCAGAAAATACGGTGCCATGGCCATTGGCCGTCGTGACGGCGGATCTGTGAAGGGTATTGACTTTCGCATTGACGTTGATGTGGATGCCCTGACCCAGTCCATTGTTCGTAGCAAATCTATCCCCCTGCCCCAGGGTGATCGCTTTATCGGCCAGCTCTTCCAGGTAACCATCAAAGCCGACGGCAAGACCCTTACCAGAAAAGAGATGAGCAAGGTCTATGAAATTAACCTCAACCTCAAAACTTTCGAAAAGGCACGCAAGAACAACCTAACTGTGTACGCTCGGAGCGATGAGGACGAGAAGTGGGAGCGGATTAACAGATTTGGTTACAATAAAGATGGTACCCTAAGCATTGAAGGTATTGACACCTACACCGAATTTGTTGTCTGGCTTGACCAAGATAAAAACGATAGAAAACTTCAGTTTGCAGGTGCTATGAACGCCAAGGATCCTGGCAATCGTCAGGGCTTTACCCCTCGGGTACTTGCTCCCTACAATCCTCAGGTCGCTGGGGCCGTAAACTCTAACCCCAACGCCTACCTGCCTACCACCGGTGAAGGCAATTTCGCTGGCTGGGTCGCAGCAAGCTTAGTCCTCGCTGCCCTTGCCCTAGTCACCAAGAAAATCTTGAAATAAGGCACCCTACAAGCCTTACAGGGGAATTATAGCCATTAAGAAAATCATGAAATAATACCCCATTTTCCATCATAATTAGGATTCAGGAGCAAATATCTCCTGCTTCAAGAGCACAAGGATTTCGGTCCCTGTGCTCTTTTTTTGCGCCCAAAACTCGATGTCCCCCAGGCCATCTTTTGAACTCAGTAGCTTGATTCCCACCACAGAGCGTCCTTTGCGTCCGCCCCCTAGCCCAGCCATCTACGGAAGCAGCTAGCTAGGAAAGCGAGGCAGGAGTATTTGTTTCTTCTTCCACAAATACTCCCGCTCTTCTTTTTTCTTTTGTTTGTTCTTTTTTTACCATAGCGCTTCTTTTGTGCTACATCTCTGTTCCCATCATTACACATATTTCCCCTGTCTTTCTCTTTTTTTACATAGACCTTACTTTTGCCCCCGGCATCTTGGAAGTACGTCATGACATCTGTAACATGGAGACAGAAATTGAGGGAGCCCTCAGACTCCCAGGTGAAAACAAAAATCATGCAGGTGGAGACATTTCCACCCTCTATCATCCAAGGAGGAAAATATGAAAAACACAAGGAAAATGGGGATCGCATCCCTCCTACTTATTAGTTTATTCCTAATCCAGCTCATCCCGAGCCTCGGCGTAAAAGTGAAGGCGGAGGAGAAGACTGTAAATGTAACGGTTACATTTACAGGTAATGACAAATTTAATCCACTAAGTATTGAAATGAAGTTCGAAAATAAGCCATCAGAGGAAGATTTTAAAAAATCGGTTACAGAATCTGAGGCCTATAAAACACAAAAGAAAACGATAGAAAAAGATGACTACTCCATCACCAAATTCGATTTGGATACGCAACTAAACGATAAGCTAGATCAATATTTTGCATCTTCACCTTCCGCAGTTGAACCAATTACCGTGACTGTCGCTCTTGCTCAAAATAAACCTTTAAACGTAGCAGTAAAATTTTTGGGTGCAGATCCTGCAGAAGCTCAACTAGATCTAGAAATAAAGGGAAATCAAGTTATCAAAGATACAGCTGATTATTTTATAGCACTTTTAGAAAGTACAGAAGCTTATAAGAAAAGATGTGAAGAATTAGAAGGTAAAAACTATTCGATTTCGTTGAAACTAGACAATCCTGATGCTTTGAAAACATATGTCGAAGACAAGACAAAAGAAAAAGGTGATGTTACAGTCACTGCAACCCTTACAAAGAATAAAGATCTTAAAGTTATAGTAAACTTCAAAGGAGCTACCGGAGGTGATAATGAAAAGTCCTTTAATTTGAAGGGGAGCCAAGTAACCACATCAGATAAAGATGGCTTCATTGCGCTATTCCCCAAATTACCAGAATATTACGGACTTGCAAAGGCATTAGCAGGGTCAACCCATTATGTAAGCTCCCTCACGCTGGATCAGGGGCAAGACGACATTCTAGCTGCTTACGTAAAGGATAAGACAAAAGCTCAAACGGTTACGATGACTGCAACCCTTACTCCTCTCGAACCCATAAAAGTCAACGTAACTGTAATGGTAGATGGTACATTAAAGAGTACTTTTGATCTAAGTATTCCAGCGGCTGATGTCACAAAACCCTTTGAAACAGAAATAGAACTAAAAGACTTTGTTGGGGAGCATAAGGATTTTAAAGATAAGATCAAAGGAATTCCTCATGACTACAAAAAGGATTACAAGTGGCAGTATTCTGAGCAAGCTCTAGAAAACGTTAACCAGTATATAAAAGATGGCAAAAAGAAAGATGTTGAAATTAGTATTGTCCTGTCTTACCCAAAAGAAAACGCTACTACCACTACTACCACCACCAAGCCATCTACCCACAAGCCCTCACGCATGCTCACCTCAAATCTTAACAAATATGGTTATCGCATGGGTTCTTTAGAACTGGATCCGAGAAGTAACAGTCCAGAGCTACCTGATAAACTAAAACTAACCGTTGAATCAGAGCCTCTAAGCAGAAGCTTTGCCAGTAAAGCAAAGGTCCCAGTTCCCCAAGGAGACCATTTAATCGCTCAATATTTTAATGTCTCCACCACTCCATCGATCAATCTCAGCAAATACGATTCTACCCTCACTCTCAATATCGACGAACGTGCCAGTTCTTCCGCCATCACCGTCTACCAACGTGTGCCAGGCAGCAAAATATGGAACCGTATCTCAAGGTCTAACTATAGCTACGATAAGTCATCTGGCGAGCTTAAGATTGAAGATTTAGACGACCTAGGCGAGTTTGTTGTCTGGATCAACAAAGATGCCAAGGAGCCCCTAGACCCTCGACCCCTCCAACGCCTACCTTTGAACCCCAGTGTTCAGGTTAAGCCCAATGGCATGCTTCCCCAAGGTGTCGCTCCCTTCAAGCCGGCGAACCCTCAAGTTCAGGGCTCTCTCATGCCTCAGGTCCCTCAAGTCAACCCCAATGCACAGCTTCCGGTAACCGGTGAGAAAAACTACATCGGCATCATGATGGGCACCCTCATCCTAGCCTGTGGAGCCCTCATTCTAAGAAAAGCTATTAAATAATAAGCATTTCATACCCAAATAATCCCTAATCGTTTCAAAGCACAAGGACCCTCGTCCTTGTGCTTTTTTCATCCTGGCTTTGCCGCCGTACAGCCCCCGCCACACCGTCACCGCTAGGGCACAGGCCCCGGCCCCGGCCCCCACCCCCACCGGATGTCACCGTCGCCTGCCAGAGCTCCCTCAGTGTTACAATTCCCTTGCATGGTTACAAAGATCTTTCAATCCCTTTACCTTAGCCATGTTTTCATATGATTTCTATTGAGACTAGGAACACATTACCGTAAGATGTCATTACAAGATCATTCCAAGGCATAGAACAAGAGGCCAGCAGCTTCTAGCTATATACAACAAGCTTCTGGCTATATACATCGATCTAGGGCCTTTTGGATGACAAAGGAGGATAAAGATGAACCCCAAGCAAAAGAAGGGCCAAGCCCAACCATTTATTTGTAATACATATTGTGATAGCTATCGTGATGTCAAGCAGAAAAGTTTTGCCGTCACGGCCATCGTATTATTTGCTCTGATGACAACTTGGAGCATCGGAGCCTTGGGAAAGCTACCCGTATATGCAGAAGAAATCCCCGCACTACAAGCAAGCAGCCAAGGAGAGACGAGCCAAGGAGGGACGAGCCAAGTAGGGTCTACTCCCGAAGCATCTGTCCCCGCAGCATCCGTACAAGTGGATACCGCCTACGGACTCGTTCGCATTCCTAGTAACCTCGCTGGTGCCAACTTGCAAGTTAGTAACACAAAATTGGCCACAGTAGACATCCAGGGCTATTTCCTCCAAGTGGCAGAGACATCTGTCCAATTTGAAAGCGTCCAGGTGGCCAAAGCCTTTGCCGTTTCCTTGACTCAGAGGGGACAAGAGGTCGACGCTGCGAAGCTCATCCAAAATGGCTGCTACTTCCAGATCAGCCTTCCTACTGGCCTTGCGGACATCAACAAAGAAGACTATGCCCTCTACCATGAAACAGATGGGATCTGGAAAAAAGTTAGCTCCTGGGAAATCATCGACCGGACCCAAGGAAATATCCTGGTACAAACCGGATCCCTATCCCGCTGGGCCCTGGTCAGACTGAAAAAAGTGGCTCAAATCCATCCGGAAAACACCAGCCAGCAAGCCAACTTCAGCCATAACCCTAGCCTTAATCCTAGTCTTAACCCTGCCGCTCAAGTTCCCTGTTATGTCCCCATTCCCCTTGCCGTAGCTGGCAGGGAAGGCCCCCAACTCGTAGATCCTAACCAAAAACCAGGGACAGGATC
Organism: uncultured Clostridia bacterium; assembly: GCA_937922005.1. Lineage (GTDB taxonomy): Bacteria > Bacillota > Clostridia > Saccharofermentanales > DTU023 > CAKZWV01. The sequence goes on from CAKZWV010000015.1 coordinate 25,674, forward strand.
TACAGAAGCTCTGCCAGAGACCGGTGAGCGCTCTTACACCCCATATGTTCTCATCAACATCCTCCTGGCTGTGAGCCTGACCATCCTCCAAGCCTTCTATAGAAAGAATCGATAAGCAATTCCGTTTATTAGCGCTAACAAAGCAACGGATTATCCTCCAAACTTCCTATAGAAAAAGGCGTTAAGACCTCTAGCCACCATCCCCTCTGATCCTCCTAAAGACCTCATTTGAGGTCTTTTTTTATGAATCCATTTGTGTATTTTGGAAAAATGTAAGCTTATCCTTAACCTTGTAATCGCTTTGAGATCCTTCATTCCCCGGGGGAGGGTATAATAATAAGAGTTCAAGATCAGAAAGGAGAGAAGATGCAAAACATAGGGAACCAAGATCCAGCTAGGTCCGCCGACCGGCCAGGAGCCACGCCCGCTGCCAGGCCTTCCGCTAGGCAGCTTGCTTCGGCCCCAGTTCCGGCCCTGCGTCTGACCTGCCACAAGCTCCACCATCACAAGGAAAATCCCTCCAAGAGGTCCTTGTTAACCTACCAGACTGTCCTTCTCTTCACGATCCTTTGCTGTGTCACTTGGACAACCCTGGCCCCGGCCATCCTCGCCGTCCAGGTACAAGCAAAAGAAGAGGAGACAAGCGAAGCGGGAGTATTTGCTGCTATACCCTACGAAGAGTTGAGTCAAGCTGAAAAGGAATTGGCCCGTCTCATCAATGAGTATCGCAGGGAACATGACCTGCCTGAATTAAAATATTCTGCGGGAATGGCCTACGTTTCCCGCGAATGGACCAAACGCAACGCCACCATGGGCGGCCTCACCCATAACCCAAACATGCTCCAGGAATTTCCGAAAGGGGCCAAATCCTTTGGGGAGAACGTCGTCCTGTACAAGACCGATATCACAGAGTTTCCCAAAATAGCTTTCCAATGGTGGAAAAATTCCCCTTCCCACAACGTCAACATGCTCCGGGACGATGTCACCACCTTTTCCTTGAGTATTTATGAGTATAACGGCGTCTATTATAGTACCTACAATATTGCCACTTACAACAATGCCACTCCGGACCACGATGAGGCCCAAATTCATACGAATTTTGACCCGTCCAAAGACCACGATACGCCCAAATTTTTCGATGCTGACCAACCTACCATTCGGACAAGAACTGGCGAAGATTTCATCCTGCCCCCTGCTACAAATACTCCTGACTCCACTTTGCCGCCTCACGAAACCCAGTCGAATCCCGCACCCCAAGAGGAGGCCCCTGTGGAAGGAAAGCAGGTTAGCGATGATCCGGTTACCCATGATCGTAAGCTGGCCCAGACTGCGACGCCCCCCGTTGCTCCTGACCCGCAGACTAAACCGAACTTGCCTACGAGCTCTGACCTGGTCAATACACCAACTCCTAACAGTCGCCCCAAGTCGCCCCTGTCACCCTTGTCACCCACAGGCTCTGATCCAGCAGCCTTCCCGGAGACCCCGGCTGGTGGCCCTGGTGAGCCTATTCCTAATCAAGAAGGCCAGAATTTACCAAACCCCGTATTAAGTGACACCCCTCTGGTTCCAGATTGGGAGGAGGCAGCCCAACACAAACGGGACCATGAGGCGGATAAGGCAAAGGGTATAAAACACAATCTCTTGAACCAAGCCAATCAAAAATTGGTTAAGGAGAGTAATGACCGGTATTTGATCCTGGATATCCAATATCCAGATCCCAAGGGTTTCCCGGGGACGATCCAGATCGTCCAGGCCAAGGGGGCGGCCTTGAATCCCAAGACCATTCCTGCCCCCTACCGGCCCGGCTATTCCTTCCAAGGTTGGTATGTAGACCCTGCCTGCAAAAATGTCTTTATCGGCATCGACCAGGTCCAACAGGCCCTCATTGTGACCCTCTATCCAAAGTGGCAAAAAAATAAGGGCAAGACTCCTAGCCAGGAGCTGGAAATGGGCCAGGTGATTGGTAGTGCCTACTTTATGACTGCAAGTGGCGAAACGACGGGCCTTACTAACAAAAATCCTGCGGGCAAGTCGCAAGACCCATCTGAGTCAGATCAGCAAGAGTCAAAAGAAGCTGACAAAAAGGCCAAATCCGAGTCTTCCTCTGACAAGCTGTCAGCTAATCCATTGGATCCGTCCTTGGACCAGTCCAAGAACCAGTCTTTGGACCAATCCTCAAATAAGTCTGCGGATCGCTCCTCCAAAGTCTTGCAGTATAGCAGCCTCCTTGCCTCCCAAGATGAGGCTAGGAAGTCCAGCAAGTCTCAAGATGCCAAGGACGCACCAAATAACCAGGACCCCGTTCCAGCTGGAGAGGAGGAAAGCGATATCGATCGGGCCCTCCGCCTTTCCGCTCGGGAGAAATCTGGCGAGGCACCGGCTCAACCAATAAGACTCTTTGATGCCAGCCCGGAGGCGGAGCCTGAACCTGGCTCCTTTGCTGACAACAATCCATTTTATAGTCCTGCTCAAGATGAGGATGCCGACGCCGTCACTTCCCAGATGCCTGGCCCTCAGGTCCTAGGCAAAACGGGCCGGTCGCACACTCAAGATCCTACGAATCGAGACGAAATGGAAGCTGACTTGCTCGATACCCGCAAAATGGATACTTCATCCAACAAGTTTTTCGCTACTTCTTCCCTAGAAGTCCAGAGGTTCGTCAACCTTCCGGTGACCGGAGAAGAGGGAACCTTGACCTTTGTCCTCATAGCCATCTTAGGCCTGGTCTTTGTCCTCACCGCCTCCGTAGTCTTAAAACACTAATTCCTAGGCAACCGTTCAAACTCGCACTGCCCGAGGCTATCGCGAATAAAAAACGCTTGAAATGTGAAAGAGGGTAGGTCCTACCCTCTTTTTATTTTGCTGATTTTGTAGTATAGTAGCCATATCAAAAAATTTGTAACACAAACGTAGCATTTGACCGATAGAAGTGCGGCAAGACAGGCAGGCCCAGAAGGATCTGACCCCCCTGTTCCTGCGGCAAATATTCCCTGGTGTCTCATCCATGATTTCTATTGGTCTAAGATAAGGAGATTTTTGATTATGTTGAACCGTGACTTTACTTATAGTCCCGAATTAAAGATGGCGCTTTGCCTTGAAGTGGCCAAAAAAAAGGAACCCATCAACGTCCTTGCGGATCGCTTTCAGGTTCCTGTGGAAGACCTGGGTGCTTGGTACACCCAATTTTTGGCGGCTGGCCTAGCGGCTTTCCGGGGCTCTGCCTCCCATCTGGAGTCCCTCATTGCTAAAAAAGAAGAAGAGTTGGCCTCCGTCCGTGAGGAGATGGATAAGCTCCAAAACGCTGCCCAAGCGTAACTTTTCTAGCTTCGAAGCCCAGCGCAAGCGTAACTTCTCTAGCTTCGAAGCCCAGCGTAAGCGTAACTTCTCTAGCTTCGAAGCCCAGCGTAAGCTTGGCTTTACATATTTTGAAGCACAGCCCCAGCTCAAGTTCGGAAGCTTGGTAATTTGATCGTTATTTGCAGGCCGTATTTTCTCGGCCTATTTTTTTGCCCTTTACCCGGGACCAGGCGAGGGCCAGACTCATAACTAGGAGCCCGCCAGTCAGGGCAAAGATGGCCAGGGCTGCCCACAAAAAATATTCCGATGGTAAATACATAATGATGGGATCTTGCCTCGGATCAAAAATCCAATAATCATTATGAAAACTTACTTTATGAAAAGTCACAAAAAGGCTCTCCCAATCGATAGCCGCCCAGAGACCTAGGACAAGAATGACAAGGCCCAAGAGTCCAGACCAGATACTCAGGGCCCAAGCAAAGATCTGAGCCTCTTTCCCGCCTACTTTGGCCTTCCATTTTCCTTTCCAGCACAGCCAAGCAACATAGCCTCCTGATCCTACGAGCCAGATGGCAGAGACCAGGGCCCAGGCGTAGATTTTACTGAAGATGGCTTTGACCTCTTGGAAGTGTATTTTTCCCTGGGGAGACATGGGTAAATCCGGCAATGTAAGTAGGTCGCTCTCCAGGGGACCCCCGATCCAACTGGGACGGAGGTAGGAGGTCATGGCATGGAATTGACGGAGGGCCAGGGCCTCATCATATTCTTGCGCTAGGCAGAGACGGTAGAGATTGGTCCCGTTTTGTACCATAATGATAGGGATACAGAGTAAAAAAGAACAAAGAAAAAAGGCCGTGAGGGCAAGCCCTACGACCTTTTTTACGTTAATAGAATGTATAGGCATTACTTAAGGGATTATTTGCTAGGTAAGACGGATCCGGCGTAGGTCTTGGTAATGAAGTTTTGGAGTTCTTCGGATTTCAAAACCTCGCAAAGTTTTTTTAGATTGGGATCGTCTGCAGATTCTTTACGGACGCAGATGACGTTGGCGTAAACGGTGCCAGCTTCGCCTTCTTTGTCTTCGAGGAGAAGGGCTGCTTTGTCAGCTTGCAGGCCAGCCTGGAGGGCATAGTTACCGTTAATGACCGCATAGGCGACATCGGGAAGGGCCCGGGGGATTTGTGCGGCATCCAGCTCTTTGAAGTTTAATTTGTGCGGGTTGTCTTTGATGTCCATAATGGTGGAAGTCAGGTTGGCGGCATCTTTTAGAGTGATGAGACCAGCTTGTTGTAGTAAAAGGAGGGCCCGGCCTTCGTTGGTGCTATCGTTCGGAACGGCAATGGTATCCCCTTCAGCAATCTCGGTGAGATCTTTCTTGGTCCCAGGATAGATGCCCAGAGGCTCATAGTGAATATTGGCTAGGGCGACCAATTTGTCCCCGTGGGCAGCATTGTAATCGTCCAAATATTTGTTGTGCTGGAAGTAGTTGGCATCAATTTCGCCAGCTTCCAGGGCAGGGTTGACTTGTACATAATCTTGAAATTCCACAACTTCGAGCTTGATGCCGGCAGCGGCCAAAGCAGCTTCAGCGGCGTGTAAGATCTCAGCGTGGGGACGGATAGTCGCACCGACTTTTAAGGTCACTTGACCCTCTGTGGGGGTCTTAGCTTCGGTTGCTGCTTCATTGGTAGCCTCTGTATCTTCGGCTTTCGTCGCATCCGCATCTTCAGCCTTGGTGGTTTCTGCTCCCGTAGCATCTTCAGCCTTGCTGGCCTCTGTTGTTCCTGCTTCGGTCACTTCCGTCTTGGCGGCTTCACCCGTAACCGGTGCGGCGGCCTGCGAAGGGGTTGGTTTAGATCCTTCCTTGGGCCCACAAGCGCCCAGGAAGCCTGCTAAAGCCCCTACTAGGACTAGGCAGAGAGCGAGGGCACCCAGGCGGTGCCCAGATTTGCGTAGATATTTTTGTATGGATTTTTCTTCTTGTTTCTTTGACATGTCTATATAACCTCCAATCATGTCAGCTGTCCGATCACTACAGGAGATCAGGACTTTTATAGCTGTTTTAAGAATTGCCCAACAGAATAGCCCAAAAAATAAAAAAAAGCCAACAGGTTTTTTTAGCTTCCTAGCGCCGCTTATCGACCTTGCGGACCAGGAGGGCCCCGCAGGACTGGATGGCCTGGACGATCAAGATCAAAATAATGACCGTGTAGAGCATGACATCACTCTGGTAGCGATAATAGCCGTAGTTGACCGCAATGGCCCCCAAACCGCCGCCCCCGGTAAAACCGGCCATGGCGGAATAAGATAATATGGTGGTTAGGGCGATGACGGCACCATTTAGTAGGGAGGGGAGGGCCTCGGGGAGCATGACTTTACGGATAATCTGACCCGCTGTGCAGCCCATGGCCGTCGCAGCCTCCACCACCCCGGCATCGACCTCTAAGAGCGAGGACTCTATCAGACGGGCAATAAAGGGGGCCGAAGCAATGACCAAAGGGGGAATGGTTGCAATGGAGCCGATACTGGTCCCCACGATCAGACGGGTAAAGGGAATTACGGCCACAAGGAGGATCAAAAATGGAACCGACCTCAAGAGATTGACCAGGAGGTCTAAGATCCGATAGAGGACCGGAGCCGGTCTCAGGCCGCCCGGTTTGCATATGGCTAGCAAAATTCCGATGGGGAGACCCAGGCAGTAGGCAAAGGCCCCGGCAATGCAAGTAATATATATCGTTTCCCAAGCTCCCTTCAAAAGGAGCAATCCTAATCCATCCATAGTGTCCTTATTTTCCCTTTCTCATGATCATGGTATACATACATTTTTTTTAATTCCATCGTTATTTTTAACTACTTCTTTTCTTCTTCGTTATGTTTTACTTTATGTTTTACTTCTTCGCACCTGATGGCCCAGTTTGCATCGAAATATCGGCCTCCTGGGTGAGGGTCTCGACCATATGCCGGGAAACAGTCTCCTCGTAGTGGATCCCCCGATTCTTCAAATAGGCAAATATCTTTTGTGCTACCTGGTCCTCCTCGGGAATTTGTACAATCATTTGTCCATAGGAGATCCCGTTGATATTGCGGCTGTTTGCAGAAAGAATATTGATAGGAGCCTGGCAGGCCAGGGTCATATTCGAAATAACCGGCTCGAGGGCACTTTGACCATCATAAACAATACGAAGACACCGGTCTCCTACCGTCTGGCGGAGCAAGTCCCCCTTGGGGAAAATAAGATTTTTCGCTACCTTGGATTTAGGCTGCACAAAAACATCTCGAACGGTTCCCTGTTCGACGATCTTTCCCCCCTCCATGACGGCTACCTCATCACAAATCGATTCGATGACCTCCATCTGATGCGTAATAATGACAATACTGACCCCAAGTTTTTGGTTAATATCCTTGAGGAGGGAAAGAATCTGTTTGGTCGTTGCAGGATCCAAGGCGCTGGTAGGCTCATCACATAAAATGACACTGGGATTATTTGCCAGGGCGCGGGCGATAGCAAGACGCTGACATTGGCCGCCTGAAAGCTCCGAGGGATAGGCCTCTTCCTTATCTGCCAGACCCACCTGGTCTAAAAGCTTCCTCGCTCGTTCTTTCGCCTCTGCCTTGGGCATGTGGATCAACTCCAAGGGGAAACAAATATTCTCCAAGGAGGTCCTTTGGGCGAGCAGGTTAAAATTCTGAAAAATCATCCCGATCTTTTTCCGGGCGGCCAGGAGCTCGCCCCGACTCATGGCCAGGAGATCTTTGCCCTCAAAAAGGACTTCTCCTTGGTCCGGGGTCTCCAGGAGATTTAAACAGCGCACCAGGGTACTTTTCCCGGCACCACTGAGGCCGATAATGCCATAAATACTCCCTCTTTTCACTGCCAGATCGATATCTTGGAGGGCTTTCACAATCCCCGTCTCTTGGGTTCCTATCTGAAATGTCTTATTTACCCCCTTCAGGGAAAATACGAGGGGCTGTTCTTCCATCACCGCTCACACCTCTTTCTTCTTTTTGCTTCTGTGTTTCTTGCCCTATGATTTCTTTGCAACTAGGGTCTTGATCTTGCTTCTTGCTTTAGGCATCTTCGTTCATATCCAATCATTATAGAGACCTATCCAAGGAAGTTCAAGGACTTGGCGACGATTGCCAATTCCTTTCATTTCTGTCGAACTATTGCGGAAAATCCCGGTCCAGGTTAAACTTTCTCTAATATGAGTGAAGACACATTAGATCCCAAAATCCCACAATCGAATACGCCTTCCCCCGCCTTCATTGCTGAAGCTCAGGCTAGGCGTAGAGAGGCTTGGCCCCTCTATCATGGTTATGAGTACGTGCCCATGGGAGAGGCCCGGTCCCTGGCAGTGCCTGTCACGGTAGGTTGTAGTTATAACCGCTGCCTTTTTTGTGACCTCAATCACAACTTGCCCTTTCGCATTCTCAGTCTGGCGGAGATCGATCAGCAACTCGAGAACCTTGCCTTCCTGCACCGCTACGATCGACGTCCTGTGAAAAGGGCTACCCTGATGCAAGGGAACGCCCTCTGCCTGCCAACCCAAGATCTTCTTGCTATCATTGAGCGAATTCGATCGTATTTTCCCAATGTTGAAGGAATCGGCAGTTTTGCCTGTGTGCGAGATGTCCTCAGCAAGGGGCCTTCCGATTTACAAATACTCCAGGCTGCAGGCCTGGATCATCTTACCTTAGGGATTGAATCGGGCTCGGAGTGGGTTCTTTCCTTCCACCAAAAGGGGGTGACCGTGGCGGAGATGGGGCGGGCTATGAGGATGGTGAATGATTTGGCTTTACCTACGTCGGCTTACCTTATTTTGGGCTTGGGCGGCCGAGACCACGAGGAGGACCATATCCAAGAGACGGCCCGCTTTTTGAACCAATACACTTGGAAGGAGCTGGTTCTCTTGACCCTTGTCCTCTTTAAACATGCCCCCCTGGTGGCGAAAGTAAGGACGGGAGAATTTCGCCGGGTCCGCCCCCTAGCTTGTATGCGGGAGGCCCGGGATCTGGTGCAGCTACTGACGACCCCTACTTGGATCAATGGGACCCACAAGAATAATGCTTTCCCCTTCAAAGGGAAGATACCCGAACAAAAAAAAGCTTTGCTGGAGTATTTGGAGAAAAAATTGGAGGAATTGGCTAAGGTCAATGAAACTTCCCACGAAGCAGAGAGATGGACCAGGTGGTCCAACGAATAAGGAGGAATAAAGAGAAAACATGAAAAAGACGATTCAATATATCCGAGTGAACCCATCTGGTAATATCACGGGTTTGATTTTGACTCCGACAACTCTGGGGGATCGACCCTTCGTGGGGACGGCCTTGTTGGAGCAGGGGGATCTTACCCTGGAACAGGTGGGGTATCTGAGCTTTGATGCGTCAGGCAAGCCGGTCCGGATGGATATGATGGGGGATGAGTTTTGCGGCAATGCGACCCGGGCTTTCGGCTTGATGGTGGCCAAGGGCTTTTCGAAGGCTGATCTTGAAAAGAGCGAGGAGGATCAGGCGCATTTGAAAGAAGGTGGCGAGGATGCCAACCTCGAGGTGGAGGTGGAGGTCAGCGGCCCTAAACACCCCTTAGTCGTTCAGGTGAATCCCGCCCAGATGGTGGCTTCCGTGGAGCTGGCCCCGGCGATCGCCGAGACCATGGTTACCATTCGAGACAAGATGTACCGAGTGGTGGTGCTCGAGGGGATTACCCACCTTATTGTGACCCAGGAAGAGGAGGATGAGGATTTTGTCCGGGAGGCCCTGGCCTATCTGCAAAATCACTTTATCAGCGGGGCTTATGGGGTTATCTTTTTTGACCCTGCCAGCTGCTCTCTCGTTCCTTATGTCTATGTCTTGGAGCCCCATACCCTCTACCGGGAAGGCTCTTGCGCCTCGGGGGCCATGGCCCTAGGGACCGCTCTAACAGAGACCCTGGGCATCTTGGAAGAACCTCTCTTACTCCACCAGCCAAGGGGGGACCTCCTTCTTTGGGGGCGGATGGATGACCAGGGCAAGCTCTGGTGCTCGATCGGGGGCCCGATTTCCTATGGGCCGATCCAGACCATTACCCTGGATGTGCCGGGGAGGGCCTAGCTTTTTCGCAGGTTATGTCCCCCCGGTCTGGAGGCCCATATTGAGGGTTTGTCTGCCTGGGAAACGCCGGAAAGTGTCTTTTTATTAATCGATAAAAACTATCATAAGGGAAAGCTTGACTTTGTACTGGCTTTTCCTATTTTTGGGGGAGCAAAGAGGGAATATTTGTTGAAAATAGAATCTGTTATCGTTTTTTTCGATCGTGAAAAAGGGGAGGAGAGGGACTCCCATGATAAGCTATTGGAAGGGCCTCAGCGGGTCCTTAGTAAGGAGTGATAAAGAAAATGTCTGATAAAAAACCTTTGAAGATGGGAGCTGTTGTCTACGCACCTCGCGTTACGGTTGTCTGGGAGATCATCGTGGATTATTTCAAGAATGCTGGTCTACCGATGGAGGCCGTATTCTTTAAGGATTACGAGAGCCAAATTGACGCCCTGCTCGATGGAAGCATTGATATTGCTTGGAACTCGCCGCTGGCCCATTTGGATGCAGAGCTGCGGGGCAAGGGTGCCTGTGATTATGGATGCATGCGGGATACAGACCGTGATCTCCATACTTATATGATCGTCCGCAAAGATTCTGGTTATTCTAAAGTTAGCGACCTGAAGGGGAAGACCATTGGCTTTGGCGCCTTTGATAGTCCTCAGGCCCGTCTGATCCCTATGTATTATCTCCACACCCAAGGTTTGGAATATGGGAAAGATTATACCGAGAAGCGTTATGATATCGGTCTGGGCTTGCATGGAGATCACGTCGGTGGCGAGCAGGATGCCATGGAAGCCCTCAAGCGGGGCGAAGTCGAAGCTTCTTTCACCCTGGACAGAAACTATAAGCGTTGGGCTCAAGATGGAACTTTGGATAAGGAAGAAATCGTTATCCTTGCTGAAACCCCCGCCTTTGACCACTGCATTTTTACCATGCGGCCTGGCTTCCCCAAGGAGCAGCACGATCAATTCATCGATTGCATCATGCAAATGGATTACAATAATCCAGAGCACAAGAAGATGATGGATCTCGAAGGCTTGAAAGAGTGGGTTCCTGGGAGACTTTCTGGCTTCCACCAGATCCAAGAGGCCAACAAATATTTGGATTTCTTCCCTGCCTTTGCTCAGTTCAAAAAGGATCATCCTCAAGAGGGCGAAAATAAATAAAAGGCCGGCTTAGTCGCTTGTGGCCTAAGCTGTTTTATTATTTGGGCTATCCATCACATCATGAGGGCTATCAAATCGATAAGGTTAGGAGAATTTAATTTTACGATGAGTCTATACGAAGAGGCGAGAGCTTTAGCCCGCCAGTACATCGATCCCTATGCAAAGGAAATGGACGAGAAAAAGAGATTTCCCGTCGAACTTTTTGAAGAGCTAAAGAAAACAGACCTATTAAAGCTGATTATCCCCAAGGACCAAGGTGGTTTAGGGGGAGGGCTCTTAGAGCATGAAGAAGTTTGCCGAGCCTTTGCTCAATCCAGCGCTTCTGCGGGTCTTTGCTATATGATGCATAACGTTGCCCTCAATGCTATTTTGAAAAAGGGTAATGATAAATTGAAAGAAGAAGTTTGCAAGGATGTCTGCGAAAATGGGGCCTTTACTGGTCTAGCCTTCAGTGAATTCGGCTATGGGACGAACTTCATTTATAGCACCCTAGATGTGAAAAATGATGGCGATCAAGTCATCATCGATGGACGCAAGAGCATGGTCACTTCCGCTACCCATGCTACTTATTATCTTGTCCTGACCCCATCCTCAACGGGCGAGGGCATTGAAACTTATATTGTCAAAAAAGATGACCCCGGAGTCACTTTTGAGATGGATGAATGGGATGGCCTTGGGATGCGGGGAAACGTGTCCTGCCCAATGACCATGAAAAATGTGACCCTTACGAAGACAGATCGTTTGGTCGGTGAACCTGGCAAGGGGATGGACGTCTCTTCTAATCATGTCTCGCCCATGTTTGTTACCGGCTTGGCGGGCGTCTATTCCGGTCTTTGCCAGCACATCCTCGAAGTCATTACCAACTGGTCTTTGAACCGCAAATTCCCGGATGGACGAGCTCTTTGCAATTTAGATACCGTGCAGATCCACCTGGCGGAAGCCTATACCCTAACCAATGCTTCTGTGGCAGCGGCCCAGCGGGCAGCTAGGTCTGGGGATGCCGGTGAACCGGATGCCCTGTTAAAGATCTTGGCTGGTCGGATTATGGCTGCAAGAAGTGCTATCCAAGTTGCCAACCTCGCTATGCAGATTGGCGGTGGTAAGATCTACAACAAGTCCACTTGCATTGAGCAGCTCCTGAGGGATGCTTATGCAGGGCAGATTATGGCTCCTTCTGTGGACGTCCTCCTGCTCTGGTTGGCCCGGGGTATGACTGGTCAAGAACTCCACTAGGATATACGACTAGGATATACCGGTAGAATATACAACTAGGATATACAACTAGGGTATAAAGTAAGCTGGGATCCCAACGGGGATTTTTGCAAGGAGATGTGTAATCCAATGAATCTATACGAAGAAGCAAGAGAAATCGCCCGCCAGTATATTGAGCCCTATGCCCATGACATGGACGAGAACAAGAGATTTCCTATTGAGTTTTTTGAGGCCTTGAAGAAAACAGACTTCTTAAAACTCATCATCCCCAAAGACCAGGGGGGCTTAGGGGGAGGTCTTCTAGAACACGAAGAAGTTTGCCGAGCCTTTGCTGAAGCCAGCGCCTCTGCGGGCCTCTGCTATATGATGCATAACGTGGCCCTCAATGCCATCTTACATAAGGGTAGCGAGTCTTTAAAACAAGAAGTTTATAAGGACGTCTGCGAAAACGGGGCCTTTGCAGGCCTTGCCTTTAGTGAATTTGGCTATGGGACCAATTTTGTCCTTAGTACCGCAGAGGTTAAGGATATGGGCGATACTGTGGTGATCAATGGCCGTAAGAGCATGGTGACCTCGGCGACCTACGCCACTTATTATCTCATCTTGACGCCCTCGATAACCGGTGAGGGTGTTGAAAATTTTGTTGTCAAAAAAGATGACCCAGGAGTCACTTTTGAGATGGATGAATGGGATGGCCTTGGGATGCGGGGCAATGTGTCCTGCCCGATGACCATGAAAGACCTGACCCTATCCAAGAAAGATCGGATGATTGGTGAACCAGGCAAGGGACGTGAGGTTTCTGCTGCCTATGCCACCCCCATGTTTATTACTGGTTTGGCAGGAGTTTATTCTGGCCTTTGCCAGCATACCTTAGAGGTCATTACCAAATGGTCTTTGAACCGAAAGTTCCCAGATGGGCGGGCTCTATGCAACTTAGATACCGTGCAAATTCATCTGGCGGAAGCCTATACCTTGACCAATGCCTCTGTGGGAGCGGCTCAGGCAGCGGGTCGGGCAGGTGATGCCAAAGATCCTGATGCCATGCGAAAGATCTTGGCTGGTCGGGTGATGGCTGCCAGGAGCGCCATCCAGGTAAATAACCTTGCCATGCAGATTGGTGGTGGTAAGATCTACAATAAGACCACTTGTGTTGAGCAACTGCTCAGAGATTCTTATGCAGGTCAAATTATGGCACCTTCTGTGGACGTCCTCCTTCTCATGCTTGCCCAGGATATCACTGGCCAAAACTAGGCTTGGAAGACTGTCACTGCTCAGGTGACTAAGGCGAGGCGATTTTACAAGCATTTTTAAGAAAAAAATAGTATCATTAGGTCATTAGCTGTTGCAAAGCAATAGTCCAATGAAATAGAAAATAATTTTCATTAAGGAGAATAGATATGACAAATTTTTATGAACAAGCACGGGCTATTGCCCGCGAGTACATCGATCCCTATTCCAAGGCTATCGACGAGGAAATGCGATTTCCTGTTGAGTTGTTTGAAGCTCTGAAAAAGACAGACCTCTTAAAACTCATCATCCCCAAGGAGCAAGGAGGCTTAGGTGGCGGCCTCATAGAGCATGAAGAGATCTGCCGGGCTTTTGCCCAGTCTTGTGCTTCTGCAGGTCTCTGCTATATGATGCACAACGTTGCCCTCTTTTCTATTTTGGGCAATGGCCCTGAAGTCATGAAGCAGGAAGTCGTCCGGGATATTATGGAGAATGGGGAGTTTACTGCCCTGGCCTTCAGTGAATTCGGCACCGGCACCAACTTCTTTGTAAGTACCTTGGATGTCAAGGATATGGGCGATAAGGTTGTCATCAATGGCAGAAAGAGCATGGTAACCTCGGCTACCTATGCCAAGTATTACCTGATCCTGGCCCCCTCGATCACCGGAGAAGGCATTGACTGCTATCTGGTCCATCGGGATGATCCAGGTTTGAGCTTCGAAATGAACGAGTGGAACGGCATTGGTATGCGTGGTAACGTTTCTTGCCCCATGACCATGAAGGACCTTGTCTTAGATAAGAGCACTCGCATGGTTGGCAAGCCTGGCGACGGCATGGATATTGTCTTTAACTTTGTTGCCTTGATGTTTGTTACAGGTCTGGCTGGGGTCTATGCTGGTCTTTGCCAACATACCCTCGAAGTTATCACCAATTGGTCTCAGAGCCGTAAGTTCCCAGATGGTCGGGCCCTTTGCAATCTCGAGACAGTCCAGATTCACTTGGGCGAAGCCTATACCCTGACCAATGCTGCTGTGGCGGCTGCCAAAGAAGCGGGTCGCGCCGGTGATGCAGGTGAAGAGGATGCCCTCCGCAAGATCTTAGCTGGAAGGATTATGGCAGCCAGAAGTGCTGTCCGGGTCACCAATCTCGCTATGCAAATTGGCGGCGGGAAAATCTACAATAAGAAGACTTGCGTTGAGCAGCTGCTCCGTGACGCCTATGCTGGTCAGATCATGGCACCCTCTGTAGACGTCCTCATCCTATGGCTTGCTCGGGCTATGACTGGCCAAGATTTGGTATAGTCACCCCCAGAAAAGCCCTGGTCAATGAGGCCCCTGTGGCCAACCCAAATCGTCGAAAGCTCATTCTTTAGGATCCCTCAAAGAATGAGCTTTTTGCTTGATTGAGCTTTTATCATTGTCTTTTCATTATTATTTTTTTATCATTGCTATTAATTGTTGATTTTTTGAAAGGAGTATTTATATGACCCCCTTTGGCTTACAGCCTTTTTCTACGATGCTGGTAGGAAGCCTTCCCCGGACAAAAACCTTTTTGCGCCTTTACCGGCAGCTGTCGGCGGGCGAAGATGTTCAGGAGGAGTTTGAGGCGGAGATCCACCGGCTCAACCAATATATTATGAAATTTCAGGCCGACCATGACCTCGACCTCTTTTGTTCGGGCCACATCCCCCGCTATAATTACTTGTGCTTTGTAGCTGAACACCTCGACGGGGTTTCGATTATGAGCATGGCCGACATGCTTCCTTATGTTGAAGATAAGAAGGGTTTTGAGACCATCCTTCAGACCCTGGACGTGCCTGCCGTAGCAATGGAAAACGCCATTGCGACTGGAAAAATTACCAGAAAGAAGTCCTTTATGGCCGAAGAGGCTGGGGACCTCTTGAAGATTGGCAGCTATGGCCATCCCCTCAAGGTGAGCTTGCCCGGGGTCTATGCCCTCACCAGGTCCATGTGGCTGGCCCCCCTCAGTGGAAAATTTTATGATTCGAAGGAAGATTTGGGCAAGGCCGTTATCCGGATCATGCAGGATGAATTGCAAGAATTGGCTGCAGCTGGGGTCAAATATGTCCAGTTTGATGAACCTGTGTTGACCGAAGTGGTCTTTTCACCTGGCAAGACACGGACCTTCATGTGTGCCGCCTTGGCCGAGAAGAAAGATCCAGCAGAAGAGTTAGCTTGGGCCACGAGTATGCTAAAAGAGGTCTTTGCAACTGTGAAGGAGCTGGGCCTCCATGGGGCCCTCCATGTCTGCCGGGGCAACTGGAGTAAGGATGAATCAATCCTTTTAAAGGGGCCTTATACCCCCCTCGTTCCCCTCTTTGAAGAGGTTTTGCCGGAAGCCCTAGTCCTCGAATTTTCAACACCCCGGGCTGGCGAGTTGAGCAGCCTGTTCTCGAGCGAAATCCTTCGGGAGAAGATTTGCCTGGGCCTAGGTGTCTGTAATCCTCGGACTGATGAGGCGGAGTCGGTTGAATCGATGGTGACACGCTGCGAGGAGGCCCTCCAATACCTCCCGCCCGATCGCCTCTTCCTCTGCCCTGATTGCGGTTTTGCCCCCTTTGCCAACCGCCCTGTCAATACCTATGAGGGAATTGGCCAGAAAATCGACCATATGTGTGCTGCCCGGGATGCCTTACGGGCTAAATATTGCTAGGAGGCCAGTCCATGCCAGCTGAAACCCCTGGTCGTGAATCTGTCTCTGCGCCAGCTGATGCCAGTGATGGCTCATCTAACTCTATGCCCGACAAAGCCCCTGGGCGTGAAACTTTTCCCTTATTTCCGGCCCCCCTACCCTCCTTTTCTGTAACAAATACTCCCGGTGAGATGCCTTGGTGGCGGGGACATGAGGATGATTTGGAGGGGCGCTTTAGTCTGATCGAGTTGCGGTCTTTTCCTGACCACAGGACAAAGGAAGAAATCAATGAATTTGGCCTCAAGAAACCCAACCGGAAAATTTTGACCTATACGGATAATACCTTCATTGAAACGACGGCGGAATTGGACTTTGACAACAAGCATAACGATGCCACTTCTGTTACCTATCTGGCTACCGCCCTCATCAGTGGGGTCCTTCACCAGATCCGGGCCCTGGCAGACAAACGTCAGCTCCGCCTATATGGCCTGGAAGCCCTCCTAAAATTGCGCTTAGTCCACCCCTTGGCCTATCTTGGCGTCCGGGGTTATCAGGATGAAAAAGCTCGTTTTGATGCGGCTTACCTGATGGTTTATATGGCAAGTGACCTGGACGAGGAAGAAACCAAAGCCCTTGTCCAGGAGGCCTGTGCCCAAAGCTTGGTCTTCCAGACCCTTGCCCAAAGTGTCGCTATGACGGTCGACTGTAAGGCCGACTATTAGGTCCAGCTCATTGGCCGCCTATTAGAGCGAGCAGGCCGAGAATGAAACGGAGTGGTCCGACTATTCGTTTGAATAGCCTGACAATAAGGCCGTCCCAGCACAAAAGGGCCCAACCACGGATCCCATGTAAGTTCATGGCGCATCCCTGGTTGGGCCGATTTTTATGTGTCTGAGGGCTCAGAGAGCCCCTTGGCGGCCTCATTTTGCGGCAGAAGCTCAAAGAGGAGCTGGAAGGAGGGGCCGTCCTTGGTGGACTGGAGTTGGAGGAGGCGGACCGTATCCACTTTTCCCACAAAGGGTTCCGTCATGATGGGAAAGAGGTCGATACTCCCAATCCTTGTCCTTCTTGCCAGGGTGACATGGGGAGCGAACCTTCGCTTTATGAAAATATTTTCCTTAAATAGGAGGGCTCGAAGTTCAGCGTAAAGATCTTGGAGCTCTGGAATATTTTCTACAACAAGCCACCAGGTTTCTACGGCCAGGGGAAGGGAGCCCTCTTGGGTCTCTTCGAAGCCGTCCTCATCGCGGAGGTTAAACAGTTTAACTTTTTGAAAGGTCAGCGTACAAGGAGAGAAGGAAAGCTGAGACATGGCCTTTTGGATTTTGGGGATGGCTTCAGCGGGTTGATTGCGAATATAGGCCAAGGTGAGATAAATCTGGTCTGGGTTAGGAAATTTGCCACCTCCGTAAGCCATTAGACGGTATTGGATGCCCAAGATTGTTTTTTTAGTCTCATCGTCAAAAGGAATGGTAAGACATAGTCGGTAATTGGCTTCTTGGTTTTTTTCTTTGCCCTTGTCCTGATCTTGACTGGGGTCGTTAGCTGTGGCGTTATCGTTTTCTTTATTGTTATTGTTTTCTGTGGCGTTACCGTTGTCTTTAGGGCTATCGTTATCGTTGCCTTTATCGCTATCGTTATCTTTACCGTTATCGTTATCTTTACCGTTATCGTTATCTTTACCGTTATCGCTTGCTTTATCGCTATCGGTAGCTTTATCTGTGGTCAATGTCTGGTCTCCTTTCTTTCCAGTGCGCTAGCGGCTAGATCTTCCTGGCTGTCGTCCCGGTTTCGCAAGACAGAGGTGATTTTCTGAACGATGGTAGCCGTAGCGTTGCCTTTGACTTCGTGAGCCTGGCAGTCCATCATCCGCTTGCTGAGTTGAGGGTGTTTATAAAGGAAAATGGCCCGTTCTGCTGCCTTTTTTGAAGTGTTACCAGCGAGGGCGCAGCCATGTTGAACGAAAAATTTTTGATTGTAGGTCTCCAGGCCTGGAATGGGTTTAGTGAGGACCAGAGGAATGCGGCTAGTGGTTGCTTCTGTGGAGCTAAGTCCGCCGGGCTTGGTGAGTAAAACGTCCGCTGCGGCGAAATATAGGTGGACCTTATCCGTAAAGTCAATGGTTTTCACCCCAGGTTCATGGGCAAATGCCCGGTTGGCCGCCCGCTTCAAAGACCGGTTATTACCGGCGAGCAGGACTATTTGTGCGTTAGGGGCCATAATCAGGAGGTCTCGAGCGATCTCCAAGGGGTGCCCATAGCCCATGCCCCCGGTCATAATGACAAAGAGGGGAGGGAGGGGGTCGTCTGAATTGGGATTGTAGTATGGGGGGAGGAGGTCCAAGACCCTCCGAGCTGTCACCTTATCAATGGCCTGGTTAAATTTGGTATCTACCGGGATCCCCGAAGGAATGAGCTGGTCTTCAGTGTAGCCTGCCTCGAGGAAAGTTGGAATATCATAGGGATTCGAAAGAAAGTAATAATCCAGGTTGGTTTTTCGGTAAAAAGGAATGACCGTATAGTCCGTCATTACCGAAAAACTTGGAATCGTCAACAAATTTTTCTCGATCAGGTCGGTGAGGGCCTGCATGGGGAAGAGGTGGGTGCAAAAGACGGCTGTGAAGTGATGCTGGTTGATGTAGCGAAGGAGGCGGATGGAAGCCTTCCCATTCATAAAGTGAGTGGGTGAGGTCCGGATGGTCTTGTCGTAAAGGTTGCCCGCCTGGTAAAGGAGACCAAACCCCTTGGGGGTATAAAGGACAACTTTTTCATAGCCAACCGTAGCCAGGCGCTGCTCCCCCCGACGCAGGAATTCGAGCGATTCCTTGATGGTGGCCCGGCCGCCTCGGGCTTCCCACTCTTTTTTGACCGCTTTGGCGGCGGTGTTATGGCCCGTCCCTGTCGATGCCGAGAGGATAAGCAGATGGTCCGCTTCGGTTAGGGATAGGGGGACTTCAGTTTGATGGTGTTCCTGCATAGCTGCCCTTTCTTTTTTGCCTCTAATAATCTAAAATAAGTCCGGTTAAGGTGGTGAGGCTTTTCTAGCCCCTAGTATAACATAGGCAGACAAGTTTCTCTAAAATATGGGTCTAAAAGTGCACCAAAAGAATAGAACAAGGAGTTTATAAAAAAGATTTAACAGTTTATTCTTAACTGTTGCGAAGAATGGGATAATTTGTTAATATTACTCAGTAATTGAGTTAGATCGATGGAGGCAGTAGGTATGGAGGAGCAACAAAAGACTCAAATTTGGGCCCATCGGGGGGCCTCAGCCTTACAGCCTGAGAATAGTTTGGCGGCCTTTGCCTTGGCCGTAGAACTTGGCGCTGAGGGGATTGAACTGGATGTGCACCTTACCGGGGATAATCAGGTGGTAGTCTGCCACGATATGACGATGAAGCGAGTGAGCGGGGAAAATCTCGTAGTAGGGGAAACAAATTATGCTGACCTGATAAAGGTAGATATTGCCTGTCAAAAACGGGACCAGCTCCGTCGCCTGCAAGCGGAGCAACGGGTTAATTGGAGCCGGACCTTCCAGGAGTTTTTCCGGCAAACTTTTCCCGATTTTACTTATTTTAATCCCCAGGAATATGACGACTTTTATTTTCAAAAGCACTGGGATTATTTTATGAATACCGACCCCGCAGTGGTTTATCCTCACATGCATGCGCCTCTTTTGGAGGAGGTCTTTGCCATGCTTCGTCCCTATCCCGTTCAAATGAATATTGAATTGAAGAATCGGGACTTGATTTATGAGGGTATTGAGGATCGAGTCATCGGGTTGGCGAATCAGTTCCACCTCCAAGACCGGGTCATTTATTCTTCTTTTGTTCCTAAATCAATCGAAAAACTTCAATTTTTAGATACGGATTCTGAGGTAGGCCTCCTCTATAGCTTCCCCAAACTCTTCCCCATCCGTGACATGATCCGCCTAAAACCCAATGCCATCCACCCCAATTTTAGTAACCTATTACTTCCCAACTATGTGCCCCAGGCTGGTTTTTTCTTTGATTGCCTGGTAAATGTTTGGACCGTCAATAATCCCTGGATTATGATGCGGATGTTAAAGCGCAAAGTTCATGCGATCATCACCGATAAACCAGACGTCGCCCTCACCCTCCGAGACATTTATGAGGGAGGCCGAGACAAGAGAATATTTGCATCCTAAGGAGCTAAAAAAGAACTTTCTTTCCTGTAGCATGGCCCGTCATCTTGAGCGTGGGCCTGTCAACTTGTAGCAGTTGGACGTACCCAAAACAAGGTGACCCCTCGGGTTCCTTCATCTTGAGCGTGGGCCTGTCATCTTGTAGCAGGGCGGAGAATTGACAATTTCCAAGATTCGGCCTAGGATAGGCCTAGGAATTGGCAAAACTCGCAGACTTTGCCAAGACACGCTGAGGCATGCACCGTGCCGGGTGTGTGCCTCGTTTAGGAGGAGAGAAAGTATGTTTAGTTTTCTCATATGCTTAGGCATCTTGGTCCTTGGGTACTTTACCTATGGAAAAGTTGTCGACAACGTCTTTGGCCCTGATGACCGTGAGACGCCTGCTGTTACCATCAACGATGGGGTAGACTATGTCGTGATGCCCCAATGGAAACTCTTTTTAGTGCAATTGCTCAACATTGCTGGTTTAGGCCCGATCTTTGGTGCCCTTCAGGGCGCCTTGTGGGGGCCTATTGTTTTCTTATGGATCACCTTTGGTACTGTTTTTGCTGGTGGCGTCCACGATTATTGCTCCGGAATGCTGTCTGAGCGCAACAACGGGAATTCCATATCCGAAGTTACCGGTGCCTACCTTGGCGATACTATGAAAAATGTTATGCGGGTCTTCTCCGTGGTTTTGCTCGTCATGGTTGGAACCGTCTTTGCCGTGGGACCTGCTGGCCTTCTGGTCGAGCTTTTAGGCGGTGCCGGTACCCGGGGCTTAGTCACTCAGTCGACCTTCTGGCTAGCTATCGTCTTGACCTATTATTTCATTGCCACCTTTGTGCCGGTAGATAAGATCATCGGGCGGATCTATCCGATCTTTGGTCTTTTGCTGCTCATTATGGCAGGCGGCGTCTTAATTGGTATGCCCCTCCATGGTTACCACACGCCCGAGCTTTGGTCACACTTCTACAACATGCATCCTAAGGCGACCCCCATCTGGAGCTTTATGTTTATCACTGTGGCCTGCGGGGCTATTTCTGGCTTCCACTCCACTCAGTCCCCCGTTATGGCTCGTTGCTTAAAGAGTGAAAAGCAAGGACACAATGTCTTCTATGGATCTATGGTTGCTGAGGGTATCATCGCCTTGATTTGGGCCGCTGCTGGCTGTTCCCTCTATGATATTTCCGGGGGGCTTTCTACGGGCTTAGGTGAAGTCTTGAGCAAAGGGCAATCTGCTGCCGTTTACGATGTGTCTTTACGGACCATGGGCAAGATTGGTATGATTTTGGCCATGTTGGGCGTCATCGTCTGCCCCATTACTTCAGGAGATACCGCCTTCCGTTCCGCTCGTTTGACCTTGGCTGACTGGTTCAAAATGGACCAGAAGTCCTATAAAAATCGTCTCTTGTTAACCGTCCCCCTCCTAGGTGCTGGTGCCTTCCTGGGTTTTGGTAACACCTTAGGCTTCCTGAGCTATACGGTTATTTGGCGGTACTTCTCATGGACCAACCAGACCCTAGCTATGATTGTTCTTTGGACGGGTGCCAAATACCTTTCCATGAACCACAAAAATTATTGGATTGCAACTGTCCCAGCGACCTTTATGAGTGCGGTCTCCGTGACCTATTTCATGATGGCTCCGGAGTGCTTGGGTCTGATTCCCTTCTTTAAACAGAATGTGACCGTAGCCTATCCTGCCGGGATTATCGTTGCCATAGCTTTCCTTTGCCTCTTCTTAAATTCGGTGAAAAAAGATCAAAAAAAAGCAAGAGTCTAGGCTAAGCTTGAGGCTTTAGAAGAAAAGCCGAGGCAGTGAGCGAAGGCTCCAATAGGCTGATAGGGCACTCGAGCAACGCTGCGAAAGCTCGAGCCCTTGCTAATGAAAACAGGCGAGTCTTTGCTTTAGAAAATAGGGTGGAAGAATCTAGGTTTTTCCGCCCTTTCTCTCGTTGTGGACTATGCCCAGCATTCCTGATCGGCCTTGTATTGAAGCCCAGCTATGATAAGGAGTTTACATGTTGAAGCCCCGCCTCGTGGGCCTTACGCCCTTAGATCCGCAAATACTCCATCAAGATCGTAAATCTTGCCAAAAGATTGGCCCCCTGGGCCTGGGTGACCATGCCCTCTATTTGAACCAGTGGATCCTGGACCGGGCGGTCTATGTTGCCTATGAGGACCTAACTAGAGCCTACAAGAGGGTGGAGATGTCAAAGGGGGCCTACACGAAGAAGGGAGTATTTGCTTCGCTGACTTACTTGGTTCTGGTTCTAACGACAGGAAAGACGGTCGTGACCCGGCTCAAGTATGAGGCAGACATTGACACCTTCCTCCGGGCCCTGAAAGAGCGGTGTCCTGACTTGCCGACCCTGTATGAGAAGGACGGAGCGGGCACCGCAGCGATCCAGGTCGATGCGGTCGCTTCAAGCAAGACAGAGGCCAGGGCGACGGTCTCGGAAGAGGACCTAAGCCCCCTTGCCCGTAAAACCCTGCTCCAGCTTCGCAAGGCAAAGAACTTTTTAGAGGATGATCCCTCTTGGGCCAATCGCCTGGTCCAAAAGGCCAAAGAAGTGCGCCGTCTCAGTCAGCTTCCCCTAACTTACTATTATGGGGGCCTAGCGGTTGGCGCTTTGGCCCTGGCCCTCTTGGGAGCCGGTGTTTGGGGCCGAATCCACCAGCTGACTTGGACCTTATATCTCATTTTACTGGGGGCCAGCCTCCTTGTCTTTCTCATCGCCTCTCAGGTTTTGCGGACGGGCCCTTTCCACCGGGCTCGGGCTGAGGCGGCTTGGCAGGAGGCGGTGGACCAGATGGCCGACTTTTTGCAGGGTTTTGGGAAAGATTTTCCCTTGCCACCGACCCTGGCCCATCCCCTTGTCTTAGTCTGGATGGAGCGCACGGTCCTTTCTAACTCCGCAAATACTCCAGCCCAGGCTCTTCAACTTGTAACAGCCTCTTTACAGGCCATGGATTCCACCGTGACGGTTTCTGAGGCGACTTATCAGGAAGTCACCACCATCAAACCCCTCTTCCTGGTGAGCGGGGCTTGGTAGGCGATCGCCTAGCTGAGCCTATGGTGGGCCTATGGGATGATGAGAAAATTTTCCAACATGCTGGACCAGGGAATTACTAAGAAGAAGGGAGTATTTGTATGGATTTAGAAAAGTTTTGCCGGGACAATGCCCTGCCTAAGCTGATGGCAGATAAGTTGAAGGTCTTTCGTCAGGCCTATCCCCTGTCCGAGGACCTGGCCTCCCGGGTTCCCACCCCTCCCTTTGCTTATAACGGACCCCAGGTCTGGCGGCAAGCCCTAGCAGCCATCTTAGGTGGGGCCAACCTCTTGCTGACGGGCCCCAAGGCCACAGGGAAGAACGTTCTGGCAGAAAATCTTTGTGCTCTCTTTCAGCGGCCTATGTGGACAATTTCCTGCCATATCAATGTTGATGCCACTTATCTTTTAGGCGGCGACAGCTTCAATGGGGAGCGGGTGGTCTTCCAAAAGGGCCCCCTTAGCCTGGGCGCGGAGCTAGGAGGATTTGTGATTCTCGATGAGATCAACATGGCTCGTAACGAGGCCATGGCGGTCCTCCACTCGGCCCTGGATTTTCGCCGGATGGTTGATATTCCCGGTTACCAGGCGATTCCCATGCACCCGGCAACCCGCTTCATCGCCACGATGAATTATGGCTATGCCGGGACCCGGGAGCTCAACGAGGCCCTGGCTTCCCGTTTTACGATTCTCCGGATGCCTGAGATTACAGAAGATCAGCTGACGAAGCTCTTGCGATCTAAGGCTCCTGACCTGAAGCCCAAAATACTCCCGCACCTGGTTCGGCTTTTCCTTGACCTTCAGCGTAAGGCGGCCCATGCCGATATTACTGACCGGGCTGTGGATCTGCGGGGGCTCATGGATGCCCTGGAGCTCATCCGCCAGGGGCTCTCTTGCGGGGAGGCTCTGGAGATGGGCCTAGTGAATAAGTCTTTTGATCCCTATGAGCAAGGTTTGATTCGGGATGTCCTGGCCGTCCGTCTGTCCCCGAACCTCACTGCCGCAGACTTTTTTGAAGCATCATCTCGGTCATGAGCGAGGGATTTGGGGGCAAGGCCCGGGGCCAGAAGGAGCTGGGGGGCCAGGAGCGGCGAGCCCTTAACATGGTCTGGAATGCGGCAGAAGATGCTTCTTTTAAGACTCCGTTTTTAGCCTACTACCCGGATGGGCAGGCTGACCTGTATATGAATACGATTGTTGGCCTGGGGGTGAAGTATCTGGGGGAGGAGGCCCTCCGGTCTTTTTTTGAGGCCTTTGCCGGGGTGAGGAAGGAAGCCGATTTTGATACCATCTCTTGGTTGGGGCTGGAGGATTTTCTTTTTCAACAGGAAAAAGATGATCGGCCGGTCCTTTTTGCTTTACGGCGTGAAAAGGCCCGGGTTTTCTTTGATGCTCGACAAAATCTTTCTCGCCAAGAGATGATGGCTCAAAATGTCCGAGTCTACGAGCAAGAGGAGGCTAGGTGGGCTGGGGTTTTGGGCGAGAAGGGCCCTTGGCTGGGTCCCGGGGGCCGGGCCCTTTGTCAAGCCCTGACCCTCTCTAAGGTCCAGCCAACCTTAACTCCGGCCCAGGTCCTGCCTTATCTGCAGGGGATCTTGGAGGAATATTTTCATCTGCGGGTCTGGGAGGATCCCTCTAGTCAGGAGGCCGCAGGCCAGCTTCGTGGGGCTCAAATTCGGGCTCGGGAGACCTTGCGCCAGGCCTGGATTAGGCTCTGTTCTCCCCTATGGAGACATCAAAGGGCCCATCAAGACAGCCTCCTCTTGTCCCGCTATCGGCCGGTTGAAGAAGACCTGGAGCGAGGCCGGGGGCGGCGCTTCTTGCGGGGAATTCAAAATCAATTTCGCCCTACTGAGGGCAAACTCGACGAGGAGGAGACAGTCCGGACCGACCGGGATGAGGCTTATATTGCTGCCTGTTTCGGGCCACAAATTCTCCCTCCCACCGAGGTCCGGGCCTTGGAGTCCCGCCTCTGTCAAGGCCACCATGAGACCTGCCGCCTGTGGTTTGCCCGTCCAGGAGGATCAGAGGCGCTGGCAGATCAGGATGGAGAGGCGACCCAGGCGCTTGATGGAGAGGCGGCCCAGGTTCAAACCTCGCGTCGGGCCCAGGAGAAGGCTAATCGGGCGGCCTATGAAGATAAGAAACTCTGGATCGATGCCAATGCTAGGCTCTTGGCGGATCGCCTCCACACCATCTTTGCGGCCTATTCCCAGCCCTTGCCTTTTTTAGCCCGCCAGGGGGGCCTCGCTCCAAGTCGGGCTTGGAGGCTGGCTGTCCTTCAGGACGATCATGTCTTTTACCACAAGGGTGACGAGATGGAGATGGATTTGTCGGTCGACCTGATCCTGGATGCCTCAGCCTCTCGTATGAATCTCCAGGAAGACCTAGTCTGCCAGGCCTATCTGATCGCAAAGAGCCTCCTCCTTTGTCACATTCCCGTGCAAGTCCAATGTTTCCAGACCATCCGGGGCTTCACGATCCTCCAGACTTTGAAGACCTATGAAGATCAAAGGGGAGAGGGATTATTTGCTTATTACGCAGGGGGATGGAATCGGGATGGCTTGGCCCTGCCTGCCTTAGCGACCCAAATTCGCCCTGGTTCGCAGGGGGCGCTTCGCCTGGCCCTGATTTTAACCGATGCAAGCCCGATCGACAGTGTGAAGATGCGGCCCACAGGGGAGGAGGTCCTGGCCCGATCCTATGAGGGGGAGGCGGCCATCCGGGACACCCAGGCGGCCTTGACCCGGCTTGAAGCGCAGGGTCTAGCCCTTGGGGCGATTTTTATGGGGCCGACGATGAATCTAGATGCCTGTCGTCGCCTTTACAAAGACCGCTGGGTTCGGATCCATAAAATTCACCAACTCGCTGACGGCGTCACGAGCCTCCTGATCAAAATCCTTCAGCGCAGCCAGGGGGGAAGGCAGCTAATATATTAAAGTAGTCATTAGTGGCTTGTTCTACAATGGCATTTGCTAAAAGCTGATAACCGTCAATCATTACATGGATTTCCTTTCTGCAATCTCTGCCATCTTTGCAGCATTTAACCGGGTATCTCCATGTACACGGCTATAAGAAAGGTAACCATTCATGCGGTCAATCTTTGTGAGGTTCGTACTTCCGCAGACCGGGCAAACATCCATTTCAATTTCCTGATGACCACAATCATCACAATAAGCAAGAGAAAGATTTACCCCTTCGTAGTAGCCAAGCTTCATTGCTCTGCGGACTAAAGTGCGTACTGCTTCGATGTTGTAATCTACCGGGTAACGTACATACTGGATTTTCCCACCATTGCATAAATCCCAGAATCTACCTTCAAGGTCTTGTTTCTGAATCGGTGTCAAATCTTCAGTAACATGACAATGGAACGAATTGCTTACATACGGACGGTCGCTGACATTTTCAATCACTCCATATTTTTTACGGAACTGCTCAATCTGCAAACCGCAAAGACTCTCTGCGGGTGTTCCGTAAATGGCATACAGCCATCCATCTTCACGCTTAAACTCATTTACCTTCTGGTTAATGTATTTCATTACCTCAAGCGCAAATTCTCCATCTTCTGCAATAGATTTCCCATTGTACAAACGCTGCAACTCATTCAGAGCCGTAATACCGAAAGAAGCCGTCATAGGCTTGAGCAAGGGTTTAATCTTGTCAGAGGGCTTTAAGTGTCCTCCGTAGAAACCACCTTCACAAAAAGCAATGGGATTTACGCTTGCTCTCATTTCTCCGATGTAGTCATAAGTACGTTTATGGATGTTTCTAATCATTTCAAGGTAATAATCCAAGACTGCATAGAAGTTTTCGCATTCCTGTCTTGCCTTTGCAAGAATCATAGGAAGATGAAGACTTACGGCTCCCACATTGAAACGCCCAACGAATACAGGTTTATCATCTTCATCAGCAGGGGTTGTACCTCCACGCTCAAACCAAGGAGATAGAAAGGCTCTGCACCCCATAGGCGAAACAATTCTTCCGTACTTTTTGTACATTTCTGCAACATATCCGTCACCTGTAAGGGAAAGCCAATCTGGGTACATAGTCTTGCAGCTACACTCAATACCTGCTTCAAACACATCTTCGTTAATGCAACCCTCACCGTGTAAATTCTCGTCATAGAGGAACACCAATTTGGGGAACAAAACAGGTTTCTTGTTTCCAGGTTTTCCCTGTCCGTTCATGTGAACTTTGAGGAAGGTCTTGCTTGCCATCTTTCCAAAAACATGAGTGGAAAGACCAAAGGTCATTGTGATGAACGGGTAATCTCCACGGGAACTACCTACTGTGTTCAGTTTCATTTCAATTCCCTGGAAGCCCTGTTCAAAGTCACGTTCTACTTTTCGCATAGCCCATTTATCCGCTTTATCCTGAGAAGTCTCACCTACGATTTCAATATATTCACTCATATATTTTGCGTGAGATTTCTGTGCATACGGAATGAGGATTTTATCAACTTCTGGAACCGTGAAACCTCCATACTGCTGAGACGCAGTAGCAAGGATAATGTCACCCAGAACATCAAATGCGGTATCAAGGGACTTCGGTTCGTTGTACCAAACATTTCCCATTTCAAACCCACCGCTCATGATGGAGCCAACATCACACAGGCAGCAGTTGATAGTGTCAAGTCTTGCAGACTGGTCATGGATATAAATGTAACCTTCCTTGCAAGCCTGCAATTCATCCCTTGTCATAAAGAATTTACGATACAACCGCTTATTCAATTCATTGAAAATAAGGCAGCGTTTTGTGGCTACCAGTGCTGAATCCGTATTTGCATTTTCTTTATCCCCGATAAAACGGATTGACTGGCTTTTGATATAAACTTCATCCATCATGTGAATAAAGTCTTTCTTGTAGTTGCGGTAATCCTTATAGGATTTAGCTACAGCCGGGTTTAATGCTTCAAGCACCTGCTCCACAATGTTGTGCATTTCATAGATAGGAACTTCCTCAAGCTTTTTGTCCTGTATCATTTTAATAACAGCAGCTACAATGTCATGGAACTGTGTATCGGTAAGTGTAATCATCGCCCTGGAAGCAGATTTTGTTACAGCATTTACGATCTTTTGACCGTCAAATTCTTCCCATGTGCCGTCTTTCTTAATTACTTTCATGTAGGGTAATCCTCCCTTCTAAAATGGTTTTCTGTACATCAATCACTCGTTGGTTTGTGCTTCCAGCCCAGGGGTAAGTGTTTTTCCTCAAGGCTTCATCGTAGATACCGTCAACCAGTACATCTACTAACAATGCAATTTCAATCAGTCCGGGAGTGTCCAACACTTCTTCCCATGTGTAGCCTGTGTAGAGCCATATTGTTTTGGTTGGAAAATCGTGTTTTATCTCTTGTATCAGCTTTCTTATTTCCTCCCGGTTTTTGTGATGAAAAGGGTCACCGCCTGAGAAAGTAATTCCTGAAATATAGTCTTTGTTGAGTTCTTTATATATTTCCTGAACTTCTTTAGCAGTAAAAGGGATTCCACCGTCAGGATCCCATGTAATAGGGTTTTGGCAGTTCTTACAGTGGTGATTGCACCCTGCAACCCAGAGAACCACCCGTAGTCCATCTCCGTTGTTCATGTCATCATGAGTGATGTTGTGATAATTCATTACACATCCCCGGCTTTACGATGTGCAGATAACTGTGTATCAAACCCTTCTGGGTAACGGGCTTTCAGCTTATCCACATTCATCTGCATAATTTCATTCATATCCCATCCGAAAGAGTGACAAAGCATTGCCACATACCAAAGAACATTTCCCATTTCTTTCTTCGCATGGTCTACATCTAGGTCTTTTTCATGGAAAATCCATTTCTTGATCATATCGTTAAATTCTCCAGTTTCCCCAGAAAGTCCAAGGCAACCGTTCAATATGCCGCCAATGTCGATTCCGTTCAGGTTTCTATCAATCTTACAAGTAAGGCGGTCTGTAGCTTTACCGTCATTGGTTCTCATAGCTAAGTTCTGATAATCTGTAGCGTTCATTCGCTTTCCTTCTAAATACCGATAACTCGTGAAGCAATCATGTATGTTGGTGTAAATTAGATCAATCTAACCAGCTCTGGCTCTTAGACTAGATCACAAAGAATTGATGCCTGAGAATTCTTCTTTTGAGGAATTCCGGGCTCTTTTTTTTACTTCTTCTCAAGGAACAGGAATATCTTGCCGTTCTATCTTGAGCCAGTATTGGCATTAGATGTATTGTTGTGAGTGTTAAGCTACGTTGCCACGTGGAAGCCCCGGCCGATGATCTCGGAAGTGTTGGTTACCATCATGAAAGCGCTGGGCTCGATGGATTTGATGTATTGCCGTAAGGCAACCGATTGAAAGCGGTCCACAACGCAAAGGAGGATGGTCCTCTTTTGGCCGCTATAGACACCTTCCCCGATAACTTGAGTGACGCCTCGGTGTAGGTTGTGCGTGATATAGTTGGTGATTTTTTCAGGATCAGAACAAATGATCGTGAAATACTTCACCCGGTTGAAGCCTTCAATAAGCGAGTCTACTATGACTCCTTTCAAAAGAATGCCCCCGATGGAGTAGAGGCCTGTTTTGACATCAAAGATGAAAAAGGTTGAAGCTCCGATGACAAAGTCTGTTACGAGGAGAGCTTTGCCGATATCCAGAGTAGAAAAGCGACGAACAATCATGGCGATAATGTCCGTTCCCCCGGTTGAAGCTCCCTGATTAAAGAGCATGGCTGAGCCCACTGCTGAACAAATAATCGCAAAAAAGAGTTCAAGAAGTGTGTCATCCGTCAAGGGTTGTGTGACCGGGATCCAGGAATCCAGCCCCACCTGGAGAATAGAGAGTAAGACCGTAGCCACAGCTGTTTTGACAGCAAATTTTCTTCCAAATACCGCATAGCCCACTAGTAACAAGGCAATGTTAAGGATGGCTGAGACCATAGCTGGGGAGAGGAAGGGGACAAGGGCTCCAACGACAACAGCGATACCGGCTACGCCGCCCATAGCAAAGTGATTGGGGAACTTAAAAAAATGGATCCCGAGGGCTACGATTACGACTCCTAGAATCAGATAACCCCATTCTTGCAAGTTCGATGGGATCTGGCGCTTTTTTTGAAGCTTGGGGGATTGGAGGGATTCGGGAATATTTGCCAGATTGTTAGGCTCTGGCAGAATTGCATCTTTCTGATCTTTCTGATCGGTCAACATAAAAAAACTCCCTTCTATTGAAGAGAGCGACGTACAGGGATGGCCCTGTTACCCGCTCTTGCCATCTTCCGTGGCACGGGTACCTCCATGGCGAGTCTTCTGGCTTCACGCTCCAACGCTTTGCCCTTCCCAGAAATAGCCCTCGTTTATGATGGCGGGGCTTTTTTCCAGTGGTTATGCAAAGGTCATCTCGTGTTACAGCGGCGGGACCGCACAGGTTTTTCACCTGTTTCCTCATGCGATGCCAGCCTAAAAATTTCTGAATTAAAATTTGGGGGCTTAAAATTTCTGGCATCTTGCACCATGAAAGCACAGTATGTAGTTCTGCTTTGATCCTAGCCTATTTTTTCTGGACCGTCAACTAGAAAGACTCTCCTAAAAAACATTGGTTCCGGAGAAACGAGCTCGGTCCGCCCATGTCACGACATCAGGTGGAGAGCCTATCCCAGAAAATAGTACGCCAATCCCAGAAAATTCGATGAATACATAAATAATATAAAGATTTATGATTGAATTGTATCTGCCAAATACTTGAATAATATATGACAAAAACTTGAATGGTATGTGCTAAACATTTGAATTATACATGCTAAATACTTGGATAATACATGCTAAACACTTGAACGATATATACTAAACACTTGAACAACATATGCCAAACACTTGAACGAAATATGCCAAACACAAGAATAATATACGAGTATTACTTGACTATAAATTAGCTATAATTGATAATTATGATAGACCATATAAATGAAACTATATAGTCAATCTAATGGATATATATAAGTTAATTGATTATATAAAACTAGATAATAGCATGGATAAAAGATACCTAAACATTGTATAAAAATAAGAGATCTGCTTGAATAAAAGGAAGGAGGAAAATGCAGATGAAGGAGTATTTGTCCAGGCTAGTGGATCAGGTCTTAGAGAAGCGATTGGCATCGATGGGGGCAGTCTTGATGGAGGGACCGAGGTTTTGTGGAAAGACCACCACGGCCAAAAGGCTTGCCAAGGTCAGTCTAGCTTTGGACCGACCAGACAAGATTGAGCATTATCGGGCCTTGGCGGCGATTGCTCCGGAGCAACTTTGGCAGGAAAAGCCGCCTGTTCTCCTAGATGAATGGGAGACGGTGCCTGAACTTTGGGCAGCTGTATGCCAGGAGTTGGAATCGGGTGAGAAAGGGGAGAAAGAGGGCACTGAGAAAAAAGCGGGCGCAGAGAAAAAAGTAGGCACCGAGAAAAAAGCGGGCACAGAGAACAAAGAGGGCACTGAGAACAAAACGGGCAAAGAGGAAAAAGCTGACAAAGCGAAAAAGGGTGGTCCAGAAGGTCGATTCATCCTGACTCGGTCGTTTGCCCGTACAGATGTAGATTCCGCTCTAAGCTCGAGATTTGAAAAGATTGATCGGATTGTTATTCGACCTATGAGTTTATTTGAGTCGCAAGAGTCGTCAGGAAGTATCTCCTTGAAAGCCTTATTTGAAGGGGGCGCTGAGCAAGCAAAATTAGTGGCTAATACAACGGTCAATTCAACGGCCAATTCAACGGCCAATTCAACGACCAATTTAACGGCTAATTTAACCACTAATTCAACCACTAATTCAACAACGCTTGATGATATTGCCTTTTTCATTTGCCGAGGGGGCTGGCCCCATGCTCTCGGTATGGCTCCCCGGTCAGCCCTCCAGCAGGCTAAGAAATATATCACCAGCTTGGTGGAGGCTGATTTGTCCCAGGTGGACGGGGTCCAGAGAAAGCCCGCAAAAGCTCGCAGCCTCCTTGCGTCCTATGCCCGGCAAGTGGGCACTGCTTCTTCTTTAGAAACGATACGCAAAGAATCCCTTCGCTCCACTCAGGATACCTTTGACCCGGTCACCCTATACGCCTATTTGGCTGCACTGGAGCGGACCTTTACGGTGGAGGATTTGCCAGCTTGGCAGCCCCAGCTTCGTTTTCAGGCAGACATCAAGATGAGCTCCCGGGAAAGCTCCCAGGCGGACGTCGTTATGAGCTCCCAGGAAAGCTCCCAGGTAGACGTCGATACGAGCTCCCAGAAATGCTCTCAGGCGGACGTCGATGCCAGCTCCCAGAAATGCTCCCAGGCGAGCGTGCAGAGGGGGATTCGAACGACCCCAGTCCGGTATTTTATCGATCCCTCGCTGGCGACGGCTGCCCTTGCTTTGACCCCTCGGGACCTCATGAATGATCTAGTGCGCATGGGTTTTCTCTTTAAAAATCTTTGTATTCGCGATTTGCGGGTTTATGCGGAGGTCTTGGATGCTAGTTTGTCTCAATATCGGGATAGGACCGGACTGGCCTGCGATGCGGTCCTTCAGCGGCGCAACGGCAGCTATGGCTTGATTCAGGTCTGTTTGGGAGGGGATCGAGCGATTGACGAGGCGGCACAAATACTCCACCGTCTGCTTGCCAAATTGGATATTCAGAACACACAAAATCCCGCCTTCCTTGCTGTCTTGTGCGCTATTGCGCCATCTGCCTATCAGAGAGAAGACGGGATTTGGGTCTTGCCCGTGACGAATCTGGGCCCATAAGTATTGTGGTGCGGTATCTGGTGATTCCGCAGTGCTTTCTTACATCAGTTTTTTCCCGATGTCGTAGCATTTTCCGACGGGCTCGCCGACGGTGACATATTGCTTGGTGAAGCAGTCGTAGAGGATGGGGTCGAGCTTTTTGAGGTCTACCTGACCTTTTTCGTTCAGGATGGCTTCATCTGCCTGGATGTTGACAATCTTGCCTACCACTTGCATTTCTGCCCCTTCCTCTATCTTGATGACTTCGCATTCGAGGCTATAGGGGAATTCTTGGATGACGGGAGCGTCAACATGAGCGCTCTTGACGGCGGTTAAGCCGGATTTCTCAAATTTTTGGGGATCATTTTTCCCAGAGACGATGCCGAGAAAATCAGCTTCGACCATATGGGCCCGGTCAGCCATAGCCAGGGTGAAAGCCTTTTTCGCAAGAATATTTTTCGAAGTCTGGTGGGAAGGAGAGATGTTCAAGGTCACCTCGTCCATGGCCGTAATGCCGCCCCAGGCCATATTCATGACGTCAACGGTTCCATCTTCACCGTAGCTGCCGATCATGGCAACTGGCATAGGGAAAAAATTGGGTTGTACTTTGAGGTCTTTTTTCATAAGCGATCCTTTCTGAATATTTCTGAACATTGGAGTATATACCAACTTGCATAGTCTGGAGCATTTATCAACTTGCATAGCGGTATCCTTGTCTGCACGTCTGCATGTCAAGGCTATTATTTGCAAAACAATATGCAAGCACTCCACGCAGGATGATGTGGGGATGGGGCTAGTGACAACCCCCCGCCCTTTTACTTTTCCAGTGTATCCCTCTTAGGGGCTTTTGCCAAGGGTGGGGGATTAAATCAGCTCTTGACAAGGGAGGGAGCCCGCCTTAATGTCAAGGAGGAGATAGACAGACAGTATTGCTCCTCGGACTTTATGGGATCGGTGTCCTGTCTTAACATCATAGAAAATACCCCCGAGATTCCCTCAGCCCTCATCCGACCTCCGCTAAAAGCCCCACAGATAAAGGGCTTTTTCAGTTTCAATTTTTTTTCAGATTTTACCCCATGTCAAAGATCTTTGTCGTATTGTTTCTTTTACTAAGGAAATCACGATATTTCATGTAACAATTATTTAAATTTTTATCTATTAGCGCTATTCCAAACTAGTATAAGATCAATATGCCTAACTGATCTTTGAACTTTAGGAGGTACGAATATGAAAGCGTATGCTTTAAAGAAGAATAACCCGTCTAAGGCAAATGTGAGAGGGGACAGGTCCTATGCGACCTGGTCTCTCCGTCGATATTTTGCCCTAGTTATGGCGGTTATTCTCATAGGAACGAGTCTTCCAACCTGGCCAGTCCAGGCCTTGGCAAGCTCTCCTATGGGAAATAACCCACTGTTTTCCAGTGAAGAACCTAAGAAGCTGGAGATAAGTGGTAATAGTAGCGATCCAGGTTTCGCTTTGAAACCTGTCGCATCACCCTTAACGCCAGTAAAATCTGTAGAGGGTGTCGTAACTTACCGGTATTATGACAGTGAAATCAATGCCCAAAAAGGTGCAACAGGTAAAGGCAGTGGTCTCTTGGCGACCCAGTATTTCCACAAGGGAGATAGCTTGCACAAGGCAGATCTCAGCAAATACTATTCTGAGCTAAGTTTTGCCACCTCAGACTATCCAGTTCAGTGGAAAATCTTTGGCAAAACAGGAGAAGACGCAAATGTTCCTTTTGGAACCACGATTAATAGCGGCGTGGGAGAAACCTATAACATCTACCCAGACATGAGCCGGAAAATCAAGGTTCGGTATCTGTTGCCGGCTGGATCTTTGGAAGAGCAGGGTTCGGATCCTAAGACAAAGCCAGCGGATCCGGCAGGTCCCTTGGTCTATGATGTCCGAGAGTATCCGGTGAAGGAGGGGGCAACAAAGAGTGATCTAGCGACGATTGCAAAGTATATTTTGAGCTTTCAACCACTACTTTGGGGCAAAGATGCGAATGCTGCTACAGGCGAAGCTCAATATCAGTTTTCATCCAATCGTGCTTTTCAGTATTGGGAGTTAGGGACGCAAGATGTGCATCCCGTGTCCTCGGGAACCAAGGCCGTGGAGGAAAACGTGCTGGAGGCCCTTGGCAATCCAAAGGATGGGAATGCCCTGGCTGATTTTCAGTTGGATCTTTTTGCCAAGATTGTACCGGCGTATAAGATTACCTTTGATATGGATGGAGGGGCTCCCATCCGAACTTTATATGTTCCAAAGGGTACGTCTCTAGGCGATACCATCGCTAGCTTAGCAATCGACAAAGATACTAAGAGTACCATCGAGAAACGGATCGGGAAGCCTGAAAAACAAGGATATGAATTTGTTGCATGGGAAAAAAATGGAACCCAGCAGTCTAAGATTAATGTAGATTCGGAAAAACCATCAGGTGATACGACTTATAAGGTGACGTGGAAACCAGCTGCCGTTCCTTTTGCCATCCATGTTTATAGAGAAGATGTAGAATCTATAGATACAAATATTAAACAGTCGTTTGATAAGGCGGTATCTCTAACCAAAGACGATAATTATAAAACAAAAGATACGCTTTCCAAAGAAACAATTTTGACTCTGATAAAGAACTCCTATTCGAGTCAAGAGGCTGTGGATGATGATTGGTTCGGCTTTGAGTTTTCTAGCGATAAGATGGAATTCCTTGCAGATGATAATAAGTCATATCTCAAAGCTTCGGAGAGCTCACCTCTCAAAGCCGATGGCAGCTCCGTCATCAGGGTAGTCTTTAAACGGAAGATGTATCCAGTATATTTAAAAGAATTTGGACAATATGGTATAGCGGTTGTTGGAGGTCACGTTTATAAGCCTTATTGGGTCAATAGAAATTCAGGAAAGGATATATTATATCAAGAGGAGAGCCGTAATTCAACTGATCAACTACTACCCGATCAGAACAGATCACTACATTTTTATCCAGATTTAAAAATACCAGAAACGGTACAACCACAGACCGAATTAAAATATGGTGAATCTACTGAAGATTTATTCACTCAGCTAATGTCCTGCGAGACAGCTCATTATCGACAAACCGTCAATCCATCATATCAAAAATATAAGAATATCTTGAATTCTCATGGTTTCCTTCAGCAAGTTCCAGGTCAAGGCTTTATCTTAAGTGGTGCCTATCTTCTTCCCCCTAGAATAGTCAAAGATGAACTGCAAGAAGTTACCATGTCAACAGGGGAAAAAAAGTTAGCATTAGTATTGGGCGCAACGATTACTCCTGCAACTGATTATAAATTATACTATTTAGATTACGATGCTTTATCAGACGAGGAGAAGGCCGCTCTCTTTAATATAACCGAAGATACAATCCTAGATTATAAAACTAAGACAAAACCTTCTAATACTGAAGGTGAAACTATATATAAGCTTTTGAATCCTGAAAATGTTCAAAAGCAAGGTGTTGAGTTCGGTCCCACAAAAATTATTGCTTCTAGTACATCTGTTTTATCAGGAGATTGTTGGCTTGATGGGGCAGATACTGTTGACATTCCTGGTTATGAAGCTTTAGAGGCTTTTACAGGGAATAAGACGGCTTTTGTTCAACGAGTTAAATCAGGGATTTACCGTTCATATATCAATCCGAAATACTATAATGCGGATAATCCATCTATCATAGACTATGATTCATCCATAAAATATATAAAAGAGATTGATAAGGATAACAATTATTATCTAGGTTTCCTATGCTACCGCAAAGCGAATTTTAAATTCCGCCTCGATACGGGAAACAAGTATCCTATCGAAGCTGATAATGGCAATTTTATTTATAAGGGTGTCGACATCTGTTATAGGACTCCTATTCTCGACGCAAAAAAAATCGAAACTCATATCACTCAAGATGAAGGCAGGCCTTCTACGATGACACCGCATAGCTTCATCAAAGAGCTTAAGCTATACCGTAAAGGTGAAACGACTGCAAAGAATGGTGATAATGAGTTTATCTTTGCGGGTTGGTTTGAAGATCCAAGCTTTAACACGGATGTAGAAGTTTTTGACCTTGACGATCCTGCGAACAAAGGTAAGGTAATGGCTTCAGATAAGACCTTTCAGCATATGAACATGCCTGCTAAGAATCTCATCTTGTACGCCAAATGGGTTCCTGTTACCTATCAAGCGCAGTTTTACAATCAGATCTTAGATGACTATCGTAAGGAAGGAGTTCAAAATCCTGATGTCACAGATATCGCCAGTGGTAAGACCATTGGGGAAGGCTATCGGCTGATTACGAACAAAGTTACTTCCTATGCTGAAGGCGATGTGGTTCAAATTTCTGTGCGGATTGATCATCCACATTTGGCTGCCAATCCATTAAGTCACACTACTTCCATTCGTATTCCAAACCCCGTGAATCCAAAGGCTACCACGGAAGTCAAATTTGACGAGCTATATGAGCATCCTGAAATCTATACCGTAGACGGTGATCGGAACAACGACCGTCAACTTGACCCTGGTGAGGCTTGGATCATCCGCTATCGGTATAAGTTGACTAATGATGATCTTAATAAAGGAGATTTTTCTCTCCAAGCAGAGGCGTCTGAACAAACGGGTAAAACATCTTTTCCGATAAAAAATGTACAAAAAGTAACCAATGCCCAACTTGATACGTCGGTACGTGCTATTGCATTAAATGAAAAGGGCCTTGGCTTAGATGTAAAGAGTAAAGATTTTGATATAGATAAAGTACAACGCATGGCCTACGTAGTAAGTGTTCGAAACGTGGGCAATATTCCTGTTACGCTTAACCAACTTAAGTTAGATGGTAGTAAGGTAATATATCCAACTAAGTTTGATGAAACGCATGTCACAGTTCTTCCTGGTACGTCTGCTGAATTGACAGTGGAGGGCGATACATGGGATCACTTTAATGGCGGATTTACTGGAACC
This sequence comes from uncultured Clostridia bacterium, assembly GCA_937922005.1. GTDB lineage: Bacteria > Bacillota > Clostridia > Saccharofermentanales > DTU023 > CAKZWV01. Next base: position 63,174 of record CAKZWV010000015.1, read on the forward strand.
TTGTCTTACCAATTCAAGGATGATAAGAATCAAGATAAGAGCGAAAATCAAGTTGTTAAGGTTGAGGGTCTTGGAAAGAATGACTCTAATGTCAGCGTTGGAGTATTTGCACAAGTCTATTCCCAAAAGGTGGGGGATTCCAAAAATGTTGTGGATCCACCGACAAAGCTACCTGCTGGAGCAGAAGGCTTTTTAGGGTGGGTCTATGCAGCTGAGCAGACTTCTGACGAAAAGGAACTTGGTGTTCCGGCACATTTTGAAATCTTTGACCCGAGTATCAATGTCTTTAATAGAGATAAGCAGGTCTTTGCAGCTTACAAGTTTGCTGACTTTAACGTTCAATTTGATCCTAATGGAGGAACCTGGAAAGATAATCAGAAAATAAAGGATCCCAAGGAAGCTGCTAGGCGTGATTTCCTATACCGTGCGGGCGGGCACCTAATTTTACCTTTGCCTGATGCGGTGAGTGAGGATCATGCGATTCAGGCACCACTAGGATATTATTTCGTGGGCTGGAGTAGGAATAAAGAAGCAGCAGAATATCTGGAATCCTATAATGGCCAGAATGTAGAGGATATCGTTGAAAGATCAGATCGATATCATAACAACATCCTGCCTCCGTTAAGCCGTTCAGATAGGCTTTATGGTGACAAGGACCCCAAAGATTCAACGAAGAGAACCAATATCGTTACCTTCTATGCGATCTATGCGAAGCAGCCCATGCCACGATTCACGGTGGAAAAAACAGCTGTAGAGAAAAAGGATGGTTATCAAGATAAAGAGTTTATCCCTTATACCGTCAGAGTAAAAAATAATGGCTTAGTTCCTATTAGTGACTTTACCGTTTCTGATAGTTTAAAGGGAGATTTGCGGACCTTAGAAACTGATCCCAAACATTTCAATGGGGATAGCAATTCAAATAAACAACTTGATCCAGGTGAAGAATGGATTTATAACTATGACTATCCACTAGATCTAGCTAAGGTTAAGGCTCATATAACAGAGCAAAAACTCACAAATACCGTTACGATTCAATCAGACCAAGTTCCTGAACCTCAAGAAGGCCAGGAAAATGGAACAGATAAACATAGTGATAAGGCAGAGGTTACCGTACATAATCAACAGCCTTCACCTAAAGCGGATTACACTATCACTAAAACAGTAGCCTATAAGAATCCTACCAAGAAGGGCGCCAGCCTGAAGAAAGGCGAGATTTTAGCTTATACGGTAACAGTTGAAAATACAGGAGCCTTGCCTATTCACAATCTAACTCTAAAAGACACACTGTTACTGGACAAGGAAAGTCAGAATTTTAAGCTGGCCAGTAAGGCACGAAAGGGCAATCTACCTGACAATGGTGATAATATTCTAGATCCTGGGGAGATCTGGACTTATACCTATGATTATAAGATAACTGAGTCCGATGCGAAAGCCTGTAAGGTCGTTAATACGGCGACAGTAAAAGGCATAGCTTCCTCTACCCCTCCAACACCTGAAAAGCCTGGCCTGCAAGTTGAAAAGTCAATAACTTTGATAACCAAGGGTAGTAATTACACGTTTAAGAAGACGGTTACCAAGGTAGAAAGCCCTGATGGAAACATAATAACCGACGCAAGTGAAGTGATCAAAAAAGGCAATAGAATATACTATGAAGTCAAGCTAAAGAATACTGGTCTATTGCCTATCTATGACATCATCTTTAGTGACACCATTCCAGCCAAGGATCGTAAAGACTTTACGCTGACTGAGAGTGACGCAAAGGACAATGTTTTAGTTCCAGGTGAAGAGTGGAAATATAAATACTACTATATAGTCACCGAGGGTGATCTTTCTGAGGGAAAGGTAGTGAACAAAGCGGGTATCACGGGTCAACCTAAAGAACCTGATGATCCTAAGCATCCAGAGAAACCCAAGGACGGCGATCCTATCACCCCTCCTATTGAGGACGAAGATGAGATTAAGACCTCAGGTGGCGACTTTAAGGTCAAGAAGACCTCAAAGATCACCAAGAAAAATGGGGAAGAGCTTGGTGAGGGAGAAGTTGCCTTTAAGGTAGGCAACGAGATCCATTACACGATCACGGTGACTCACGAAGGTGAACTAGGGATTTACGGAGTCCAGATCAACGACAACATTACAAGCCGTAAGCCTGCGCTGAATATCCCCGTTGCTCAAATGGAGCTCAATGGCGACACAAATAACAACGGAGTTCTTGAGAAAGGTGAGACGTGGGTCTATACCTACATGCTCCCCATTACTCAAAAGGATGTGGATGAAAAGAAGGTAACGAACAAGGTTACAGTAAGTGGAACACCATCCTACCCGAACCCTGATCCGAAACATCCTAACGAGCCCGATCCCAACAAGCCGAATCCGCCCATCATCCATGAAGATACGAAGGAGACCCCAGGTGGCGACTTTAAGGTTGAGAAGACCTCAAAGATCACCAAGAAAGGTGGAGCAGACCTAGGTAAAGGCGATGTAGCTTTCAGTGTAGGCAACGAGATCCATTACACGATCACGGTGACTCACGAAGGTGAACTAGGGA
>CAKZWV010000016.1 GCA_937922005.1 uncultured Clostridia bacterium
AATCCAAGGAAAGGCTATCGTTCTGATTCACACTTCAAGTATCACGTGTAGGATAATACAAAACAATATCTAGGAGCTAACAAAATAACGACAAGTAGTGCCATCTTGTCGAGAAAAGGAGGACAAGAGGATAAGGTTGATATGCTAGAAAGGAAGAGAAAGGAAGAGAAAAGAAAAAAAAGCGCAGAGAAAAAACTTTCTCTGCGCTTAATTTGGAGGCACCGTCCAGATTTGAACTGGAGCATAAAGGTTTTGCAGACCTCTGCCTTACCGCTTGGCTACGGTGCCAATAATAAGGCCGCATATAAAATACGGCCTTTCTTGGAGCGGGATACGAGATTTGAACTCGCGACTTTCACCTTGGCAAGGTGACACTCTACCACTGAGTTAATCCCGCAGGATAACTCCTTTTTGAAACTTACTTGCTAAGTATAGAACTTGTTCCAAAACTTGTCAAGTCTTTTTGGAAAATTTTCAAAATAATTTGAGAAGTTAACCTGCTGGTAGGGATACTATAGCGTCTTGAAGCGTCTTACAGCATTCCTATTCCTAATCTTCCTGAGCTTCATGAGCTGCCTAATCTGTCTGATCTTCCTATTCCTCCGGATCTGCCTGGTTTTCTTGGTCTTCAAGGCTCTCCAGGGCTGGATCAAGGCAAGGGCTTGGCTCCCCACAATAGGCTACAGCCAAGCGGTGCATGGCCCGACCAGCTGCCACATAGAGGGAATTTCTACCTAGGGTTGTTAAGGGATAAGAGGCAGGAGTTGCGTCAGCAATAAAGACCGCATCGAATTCCATGCCCTTCGCCGTCGCTGGATCAAAGAGGTAAACTTCCAAGTTGGATGAATTGTCTGCCATAGCATCTGACATCGCATCTTCCATGGCGGCCTCTGTCCCAGTCTCCTCCCCTTCTTCCTCGTCCAGGCTGGTAATGGGTTTGGGCTCTGGTAAAGACGGCAGCTCCACCTGAAGCTTAGGCTCCAGACCTTCCGCTTTCAGTCGTCGGTATAAGGCTAGGCGGCTGGCCCGGTTGGGGGCCAGGAGGGCCAGACTCTGATAGCCTGCCTCCTTGACCTCCTGCCAATAGGCCAAGAACTTTTGGATTTCCTCCTCTTGGTCCTGGCAGGCCATAACTTCTACGGCCTTGCCATGGCGGTGGAAGGGATGCGTCTTGGTATCCCCTATAAGACAGGCGCAAAAAGCAGCAATCTCATAGGTTGACCGATAAGTCTCCTGGAGATGGGCGACCTGGTCCTCATTAACCTCATCCCCATCGAGGCAAAAGAGCCGGGCTAACTGATCTTCATAGTCCTTGGCCTGGGGGTAGCGGATAGCCTGGTGGACATCCCCAAGAATCGTCTTCGGGCAACGGAATATTTCGTGGAGAAATTGCATTTCAAGGAGGGTATAATCTTGCATCTCATCGACCAAAACCTGTTTGATCTCCATAAAGCCAGGCATCCGGCCAAAAATGAGGTAGGTCAGCCAAGCCATAATGGTCAAGTCCAAACGGTCATAGCGGGGTGCCTGGTTGACCCCCAAGGCAGGCGGATCAAGGGGAATCCCCTCCTCTTGGAGGTAAGCTAAAAAGTCCTGGTAAATGGTCTCAGGATTTAGCAAGTTCTGGATCATATCTTGCTTAGCCTGCCTCTTTTGAGCAAGTTCCTCATCTACGTCGCCCTCCTCCTGGGCCTCCAAAAGCTCAGACCAGGTGAGTTTGTCTCCGGACGAAGGCGCAGAGGCCATATCAGCTGGAGAAGCTGTCGTTTTCTCAGTAGCTGCAGGACCTTCAGAAAGGGAAGAAACAAGAAGGGATGCGGGAGTATTTGTGGCAAGAGGGGTGGAGCCTTCACTTTCTGCTAAAAGCCGCTCCCTCTCTCCCCGGCGAATGGCCCTAAATTGCTCCACCCCCATATGGAACTTGCCTGCTCCGGGCCCATACTGGCCCAAGAGGTCCTGGCGGTTCAGATAGGGTGCTAGGGCCTTAACCTTGGTCTTGGCAAAACGCTGAATGGCCCCGACCATGGCAGGGTTATCCCCTTGACGGAGGCGGTCAAGGGGAGCATCCTCATAGTCAAAAGACAAGAAACGCTCCGCCCGGTAACCCACCGAAAGGGCACAGATGTCCAGGAAATTGAGGCAGCTGATATTCTCCTCCTGGAGGGAAGGCAAAATCTCAGACAGGTAGGCAGCCAGCTGCTCATTGTCCGTAATCAAAAGAATCTTGTCAGCCGTAATCCGGGGGTCGACATACATGAGCCAAGCCGCCCGGTGGATGGCAATGGCCGTCTTCCCCGACCCAGGAGGGCCAAAGACTACTACATTCGATTTGGGTTTGAAGCGAATGATGGCATTCTGGGCTGTTTGGATGGTTTGGACCATATTCTTCATATGGGGGGTACTCTTTTCCGAGAGAACCTCCCGCAAAAGCTCGTCAGAAATGACGCTGTCCACGGGAACCACCTTTTTCACTTGATTTTGCGCCAAATGAACCCGGTAGCGGGCTTCCAAATCCACCTTCACCGCCCTGCCTTGGACCTGGTAGGTACAGGGGCCGACTTGCCCCCCGTAGTAGAGGGAGGCCACCGGCACCCGCCAATCTAAGACATAGGTCTTATAGGAACCCAGGTCCTTGATATCCCGGACCCCGATCCGCAGGGCCTGGACCTCTTCCCCCGGCCAAGCCAAGTCCAAACGCCCAAACCAAGGGGTATGACGGACATTTTTCAAAACCCGGTACTCCTCGGAAAGATGGTCCATCTCCCCCAAGCGATACTCCAGCTCACCCCCAAAAAGGGCCTTGTCCATCCCTTCCCGCTGCAAAATATAATTCTCATTAGCGTGGCGCTTGGACTCGACGATCTGGTCCTCCATCGCAAAATATTTCTTTTGCAGTTCCTTGGTCCGCCCATCGATATAGGCCAGCACCTCTTGCAAATGCTCTTTCTCTTCGGTCAAAATATCAGCGTTGTGCCCCTCTTGCGGGTCCATCATGGTGGTCATCTTTCTCCTATTTCTCCTGAGCAAATATTCCCTCTCCCCGTTCCGGCTCCCTTCGCCTTCACCGTGGTTGTGATGGCTGACGAGCCCGAACGAGCTTTAGGTCTGAACGCCCATTATACCGCAAATTTTCCATGTCCTCCAGGGGGCCAAGGGTTAATCCTAGATCATTTCGAGGAAAGCCTCGATCCGGGTTCCCAATTGCCCGGTATCACTCTGCGAATAGTCGGTCTCCAGGGCTAAATAGGGGATATGGAGGCTCTGGGCCAGGCGGTGATTTTTTTTACTCTCCACGAGGTAGGGAGTGCAGGCCTGGAGGTCTACCTCCATGATCCCATCTACCCCAAATTCTTCTACCAGCTGCGACAAATTTTCTAAACGGCAGGGGTTGGGGGACATGACCGAGCAACCAATCTGCAGATAGCGCTCTGCCAAGGCCGCATAGATATCAGGGGCTTTGGTATCCACCATCTGGTAGGCAGCCTTGATGCCCGAACAGTTTTCAAAGCAGACCACCACGCCCCCATGGGCCTCCAGGGTCTTGACGGTCTTTTCCAAGACACCCCCGATAGGACAGCCGGTCACCAGGATCCGTTTAGCCTTTTGGAAGGTCGGGTCGGGTCCCTGAGCCTCGAGCTCCGCTTGGAGCTCTCGCATCTTCTTGATCCGCTCGGCTGGGGCAAACATAAAGCCAGACCCCTCTAATGTCTTATAGAGTTGATAACCCGAAACCAAGGGGGGATGGGCCTTCTGCAAGTCCATCAAATCCAGCCGGGCCTGGCGCTCCTCATTTCTTACCTGGGCTGCCTGGCGGATGGCCTCCTCAGTAATCTTGACCTTAAAACGCTTTTCTAAAAATTGGGCAAAACGACGAATTTCCTCGGTCCACGTCGCCAGGGCCCCCCGGTCCTGACTCTGAGGGAGGTGGAGAACATATGTGGGGCGAATCTCATCTAAAAGCTCATACATCTTCTTTTTCCCGTCGCAGGTCGTCTCTCCCACGATGAGGTCAGAAAAATACGTGTAGGGGCACTTTTCTGAGACGGCGAAGCCATAGGAAGATTTGATGAGGGGGCACATATTCTTAGGGAGGTCCACCTCAGCATCCCGGGTTGTCTCCTCGCTCATCCCGCAAAGGCTCACCGCCGTAAAGCCAGCTGCATCCAAAATTTCTAAGGGCGTAAAAGTACAAAATATTCCCGCCACCTTTCCGCCCTCTTCTTTGAGCTTTTTTACCCTAAGAAAGCCCTGCTGACGGGCTTCGCCAAATTCTTGGAAACGTTCGGGAAGATTCATCGTTTGTGTCATTTGTCTACCACCTAATCTATATGCATTTGTAGCCCTTGGACTCATTGTAGGCGATTAGGCTCAATTATGGGAGTCTGAATAGAAGATTCGTTTCAATTATGGGCGTCTAAATAGAGAATTAGGTTCGATTATGGGCATCTGATTTCTGGATAAACTCTTGATAAAGGTTATAGAACACCGCACAGACCGGAACGCTAAATAGCATGCCCAAGACACCAAAGGCCCCGCCTCCAATCGTTACAGCCATCAGCACGAGTAGGCCAGGTAGGCCGACAGATTTTCCAACAACTCTTGGATAAATTAAATTGTTCTCTACCTGTTGTAGGATCAAGAGGTAAACAATAAACCACAGAGCTTTGATTGGTTCAGCCAGCAGAATCAGCAAGGCACCAAGGCCTCCGCCTATCCACGCGCCCAAAACCGGCACTAAGGCGGTCACAGCAATTAATGTAGAAACGGCTCCTGCATAGGGAATCCTCAGAATCAACATCCCCAAAAAGCAAAGAACACCAATAATGACAGCCTCGATAAGTTGTCCGCTGACAAAGTTGGTAAAGGTTTGATTCGTCAACGAAGCAATGCTCAAAATCCGCTGTGTCCTTGTTGGTGGAAGCAAGGTGGTGATCAGCCTTTTTAAGTGAGCTGCAATCACTTCTTTTTTTGCCAGTAGATACAGGGCAAAAACGAAGGCCAAAAGCATATCGACCAAGCCAGAAAGGATTGAGGTTGCCGCCCCCCATGTTACCGTAATGATTCCGTTGACTTCGGCGTTGATAAAGGTCTTGATTTTTTCGATAAGCAAATCGGAGTCGATGGCATATTCCGGCAATACGATGTTGTACTGTGCTGCAAAGTGAACAATATCTTTCCACCAGTTTCCAATTTTATCTACATAAATTGGAATATTCTGGATAAATTCATTGCTAGATTGGCGCAGACTAGGAATCATCATAAATAACACTGCAAACAAAATACCAAACATAAAAAGGGCGCTTAAGGTGAGGCAAACGGGTCTAGCCAGCTTTGCAGGGGCTTTTTTGAACACTCTTTTCCAACTGCGTTCAAGTGGGTTCAGGAGGACATTGATTAGAAAAGCAATACCTCCACCAATGAGAAAGGGCGTGAAGAGGGATGTCAATTTTCCGAGAAATTTCATTACTGATGCAAGGTTCATTAAAGCCCAAGCAAAGAGAATGATCGGCAGCGATGCGCGAATGATATCTTGAACAAGATTTTTGTCGGGCGGTCTGTCCTCTGGTGGTCTAGGAGTATTCTGCTGATTGCTATCAGTACCCTGGTTTTTTTTCGTCATATCCTCTCCAAACTGTAAGTGCGCATATTCTGCTATAAAGATCATAAAAAAAATGATACGGCAACTGATTATTTCTATCAATCGCCGTATCTTCTTTGGTTGCGGAGGAAGGATTCGAACCTTCGACCTCCGGGTTATGAGCCCGACAAGCTACCAGCTGCTCTACTCCGCGATATAAGGAACAGTTCGTGTGGTGCTCATGGCCGGACTTGAACCGGCATGGGAGGTTAATCCCGACGGATTTTAAGTCCGTTGTGTCTGCCAATTCCACCACACGAGCCAATTCCGAACTGCTCTATCATGATAGCAAGATCCAAAAGCTTTGTCAAGCCCTTGCGGGAATATTTTTGCTAACTTCTCTCCTGCTGGCCTTTTGCTTGCTGTTCTCTTTTCTGCTGGCCTTCTTCCTGGCTCCAGGGAGCCTGGACTTGCAATGCTTTGACCCAACAGGCCTGGAGACAGTCCCGACAGCGAATGCATTCAGGTGAATTGGGGTCAGTCACGGGGTCTAAGTCTAGTTTACAGACTGCATGGCAGCGGTTGCAATGGATACAAGTCGGTCGAACCTCAAAGCGGTAGAAACTGACCCGGTTAAAAAGGCCTAGGAAGGCCCCCAGGGGACAGAGCCACCGGCAAAAGATCCGATAGATGAAAACAGACCCGCTAACGATGCCTATAGCCAAGGCTGCTTTCCAAAAAAAAGTCGGTCCGAGGTTAGACAGGTAGGCCTTGGGGTTTTGTACCAGGAGGGGTAGGGAAGCCCCTACCATGCCCTCTGGGCAGAAATATTTGCAAAAAAAGGGCGGAGCCCAAATACCCAAATACCCCAGGACCATAGGTAAGGCCAGGACGATGAGGAAGAGATTCACATATTTGACCCAAGAAAGAATCCGGTTGGTTTTCTTTGGCACCTTGACCTTGGGAGTCCTTAGCTTGTAGAAGAGGTCCTGGAGAAAACCAAAGGGACAAAGGTAGCCGCAAAAGAAGCGTCCACCCATGAGGCCAAAGAGAGTCAAGAGACCCAAGACATAAAAGGGAAAGCTCCCCTTCCCTCCTACGGCTTGGAGCGCCCCGATGGGACAGGACCCCCAGGCACCCGGACAAGACCAGCAGTTCAGGACGGGTACGCAAAGCTTTTTGAGTTTACCTTGGTAGATCTCTCCCCGAAAGTACTTGCCTAGCTGGGGGTGAAAGGCCACCCAACCCAGGGCCTGGACCCAGTGACGATAGGCTGAATCGGTGAAAAGATAGGAAATTTTAAATTTTTTCGCCGTTCCTGCCTTAGGGTGACTAGGTCTGGGTCGAGGAGGTTGAAACATGGAAGATCCTTTCTAGAAAGCGGCCTATGGAGTTAGGCTTGCAAGACTAGGGACTAGGTAGGAAGAGCCACTTCCGGGTCTAGCAGCCTTAAGCCATGTTAAGCTAGGGAGCCATGCCGATGCAGTCTAGGCATATGAAAATAGCCTTATTCAAAACAGTTAGGGGTTCCTTCTTCATGATGCCTAATACGAGAAAAAAACATGCTCCTCCGAGGATCAAGGCCCGTCGAAGGGGAAGCGACAGGGGGAGCCAGGCCGGGCTAGAAGAGCCAGGCAATGTGGCTGACTGGGCTGGAGTATTTGGGGGAGCTAGCTTGGATAAGCCAGAGCGGTCCGTAAACTTTCGGTTTAGCTCATGATGGCCATTTTTATCTTTGGAAGAAAAATGAGACATGGTCTTGCAGAAAATCCAGCTTAGTCTTCCTTAAAAGAGGCCAAACTTTCCTCTTCATAGCGTTTACCCCGACTATAGAGCTTGGCTGCTTCCTCGTCGGCAAAGACATAGACCTTGGGGTGGACTTGTAGGATGGAAGCAGGGGTATCCATCGACATGGGTGCAGAAATGAAAGAACGAACAGCCTTAGCTTTCTTAGGCCCAGAGGCAAGGAGTATGATCTCTTTGGCTGACATAATCCCCCGCAGACCCATGGTCAGGGCCCTTCTAGGAACATCTTCGGCCTTATCAAAAAACCGACTATTGGCTTGAATGGTGGACTCGGTGAGCTCGACTACATGTGTCGGGGCAATGAAGGCCCCTGGCTCATTAAAGGCAATGTGCCCATTCTCCCCAATGCCCAGGACCTGGATATCCATGGGATATTCCACAGTCAGCTGGTCATAGGCCTCAGCCTCCGCTTCGAGATCCTTGGCAAGACCGTTCAAAATATGAATCTGATCCTTAGGTATGTCAAGGTACTTGAACAAATTTTCCCACATAAAATAATGATAACTCTGCGGGTGGTCGGGAGCTAGACCGACATACTCATCTAAGTTGATGGTCGTCACCTTCGCAAAACTTAGCCCCTCTTCCTTGTGTAGGCGAATGAGTTCTTGATACATCCCGAGGGGAGTGGATCCTGTGGCAAGGCCCAAGACGCTATCGGGTTTCTTGCGAACCTGGTCTGCAATAATTTGGGCCGCAGCCTTACTCATTTCATCGTAAGTGGGGTAAATATGGGGTATAAACATAATTTGTCCTCCTTGAAGGCTTGACTTGGTCGCCATAAGGGCGAGCAAGGAAGCAACATCGGCCATATTGTATCAGATGAGGCCAGAAAATTGGAATACAAACCGGCAAAAAGTCCCAGAAAAAAGCGATAAAAAAACCCACCTCTGGGAGGTGGGTTTTTTCTTAAAAGATCAAAACCTCGTTATTTAAGTTCTTCTGCTGCCTCAAATAAGAGTTCCCGGAGGATTTCGCCGACTGTGGGATGGGGGAAGATAATCTTGGTTAATTCTTGGATATCTAAGCCCGTCTGCATCATAGCCACAGCTGCAACGATAAACTCAGAAGCAAAGGGGCTGATTACATGGCAGCCGATCATTTTCTTATTCTGAACGATAATCTTGCAAATCCCATCTCCTCTCTCCGTCTCCGCCTGATAGCGTCCAGAGAAGGTCATAGGGGCCTTAAAGACCTGGTAAGGCTCATCTTTAGCTTTGAGCTCATCCTCGGTCACCCCAGCAGAGCCGACCTCAGGATCGGTATAAATCACACTGGGAACAAAGCGAGTATCCATGGAGTCCTCTTTGCCTAACATGTGGTGGACAGCTACTTCCCCTTCTCGGTAGGCCACATGGGCCAACATGATGCCCCCAACAGCATCGCCGATGGCATAGACATTGGGGCAGGAAGTTAGCTGGTGGTCGTCCACTTGGATGGCAGAGCGGTTCATGGCAAGATCCAAAGTCTCCAGACCAAAGCCCTGGGTATTAGGGCGACGGCCAATCGATAGAAGGACCTTATTTCCTTCTACTTCCTGGACTTCCCCGTCCTTTTCAAAAATCACCTTACCGTGATTTCCGTCAGGATCGCTAGCTAGCTCGGTAACCTTCGCCTGGAGGTAGAAGGTGATACCAAGTTTTTCAAGATCTTTCTGGAGTATTTGTCCAATTTCACGATCTGTATAACCAGCAATGTGGTCGAGCATCTCGATCACAATCACCTTAGAACCCGCCATGGCATAGTAGGAGGCCATTTCCAGACCGATGACTCCGCCACCAATAATAAGGAGCGTTTCAGGGACTTCAGTCAGATCCAAAATCTCCCGATTGGTCAGGGCAAAGCCAGACTCAAGGGCCGCATCAATACCAGTAAAGGGAATAATCATGGCTGAAGACCCAGTGGCAATCATGAGATTTTTAGCTGTGATTTCTTGGTCGCCAGCCTGGATGCGCAGGTTGCCAGCCTCATCCTTGCCCAGGATCTCCCCCTTGGCAGTCAGGATCTCCACATTAGCTCCCGTTACTTGCATTTTGATACCAGCAGAAAGGCGTTTGACGATCTTGTTTTTGCGCTTGATGAGTTTGCCCTGATCGATGGCAGGATCGGAAGCAGAGAAGGCAAAGGCCTTCCCCTCTTGGGTGTGCCATTTCATTTTCCCAGTGTGAAGAAGGGTCTTTGAAGGAATGCATCCCTCATTAACGCAGACGCCTCCCAGACTACTCTGCTCGATGAGGACGGTCTTAAGTCCTGCCTTACCAGCTCGGATCGCTGCATTGTAGCCGCCCGGGCCCCCACCTAAGATACATAAATCGTACATATTTCCTCCTTGTTCTCTGGTATCCGTTCTATCTTAGTCTTGGTTTGCGACGGTTACCATGGTAATGTATTCTAGCTTTCCATCAGTAATCCGGTCTACCACAACAGGTTTCACAGGATCTCCATTGGAATCCAAGGTAACTTTACCAGCTACCCCTTCAAAGCCCTGGGTCTGAGACAAGGCAATTCGCAAGGGATCTGCATCAGTGTTCCCAGCCTTTTCCATGGAATCGAGGATCAGCATATAAGCATCATAGCCTAAAGCAGTTAAAGATGCAGGTGCTATTCCCTGACTTTGACATTTTTTCACAAATTCTTGGTTCTTTTGCGACTCATTATTGCTAGCGTTGTAGTGGGCAGTCAAATAGATATTAGAAGTATCTTTTACTCCCTCCAAGAAGCCGTGGATGTCCCAAGTATCACCACCAAGAATAGGCTTATCGTAGCCCTTTTGACGGAGGGACTGAATGAAGTCAACACATTCCTTATATTCTCCGCCTGCAAAAACGACATCGGGTTGCTTATCCATGATCTCAGCAATTACGTCCGTAAAATCAGCGGTATCCGTCACATAGTTGTTCTCAATCACGACGCTCATAGGGCCATTTTTTTCCACAAAGCCTTGTTTGAAAGCTTGGCAAACGGAGACGGAATAGGCACTATCCAGATTTTTGACCACGGCCGCCGTCTTCGCTTGTAAATCATTACTGGCATACTCAGCCATAACCTTACCCTGGCCAGGGTCAGTAAAGCAGATGCGGAAGTAATAGGGATTATTGGCTGTCACAGCAGGGGCGGTAGAGCCTGGGCTTACAACGGGCACCTTGCCCTCGAAGAAGGTCTGGCCACCAGCTATCGAAAGATAGGAGGCGCAGCTCCCAATGGCCGCGGCTACATGTTTTTGGACCAGATCTTGGGCAACTTTCTTAGCCACATCAGCATTGGATTGTGTATCGGCTTTGATAATTTCTACGGTTTTACCCAAGACGGTGGGTCTTTCCCGGTTGGCCATTTCTACTCCGGCTAGGGTTTCTAAACCTCCGGAGGAGCTGTTACCAGTGAGAGGTTCATAGACGGCAATTTGAATGGTCTCATTCTTGGCTTTACCACATGACCCAAGGCCCAAGCAAAGTCCAAGAACAACAAAACAGATCAGGATACGCTTCATGATTACAAAATCTCCTTGTTCTTTTATACAGTAATATCGTAGCCCCTTTCGGCTTTTGGCATAACCAGGCACACGGAAGGCCCTCTCGCTGATAGGACTTTCGAATCCCGGACAAGATAGGATAGCACAGGCAGGAAGATTTGGCCAGTTAGTAATTATGGCATTCGTAGAAAAAAAAGCAGTGCGAGCCGCAGAAGAGCCTATGCGCCAGCAGGGCCTAGGCCATTCTATACATCCTTAGCAGGATTTCCCGCAGCGGTACCGCAAGATTTCCTCTTTCTGCGCAAGAGAAGGAGCAAGACTACTTTTGTGGACGATAGGTCGGAACGGCCTTCTTGCGAATCAAAGTCACAAACTGTACCTCTCCATTGTGGAGGGCATCAATGACCACGGGTTTCGTCGCATCTCCTTTGTCATCAAAAGAAATAGGCCCGGTAGCACCTGGAAAATCCTTCGTCGCAGCCAGGGCATTGCGGATGGCCTGAGGATCGGTTGAGCCCGCCCTTTCTATGGCATCCAAGGCTAAAAGGTAGGCATCATAGCCCAAAGCGGTCAGGGAAGACGCCTCCTTAGCCGCCTTGTCACAAGCTGCTAAGAAAAGGCGTCCAGGCTCTGAACTCGCATTGGCTGGATGAAAGTTGGCGGTAAAATACAGATCATTCGTCATCCCTACCCCATCCAAAAAGGCCTCAATGTCCCAGGTGTCTCCTCCCAGGATCGGGCCGTTATAGCCAGCCTCCCTGAGTGCTTGGACCAAACGAACACAGTCCTTGTATTCTCCTCCGGCAAAGACCACCTCTGGGTGCTTGACTTGAAGTTTTTTGATGATGTCTTTGAAATTCGGATTTCCTCCCCCAATATAAGACTCCTGCAAGATTACGCTACCCGCCCCATGCATTGACTGAAAGCTTTGTTGAAAGGCCTGACAAAGGCTAACGGAATACTCCGAACTCATATCTTTGATAATAGCAGCCCGGCTGATCCCAAGACTATCCGAAACAAAACTTGCCATAGCTTGCCCTTGGATATGGTCCGTAAAGCATAGGCGAAAATGATAGGCGCTAGCTTGGGTCACTAGGGGGCTAGTTGATCCTGTAATAATAACCGGGATCTTAGCTGCGGCAAAAGTGGGTGCCCCAGCAATAGAAAGGGCCGAAGAAGCACTACCAATAACCAGGTTTACTTTCTGGTCAACCAAGTCCTTCGCTAGTTTGCCTGCAGCAAGGGGATCAGAGGCCAAATCAGCTCGGACAAGCTCCACCTTACGCCCCAAGACCTCGGATTTTGTGGCATAGGCCATTTCGATACCAGCCAGACTCTCTTGGCCCCCGCCAGCATTGTTCCCTGTAAGCGACTCATAGACAGCTATGCGAATGGGGGTGGCTTGGTCGTCCTGGCGGGCCTTCGTGCAAGCACCCAGACCGCCTAGTCTGATCGAGAGAGCAATAAGCAATAAAAAGATCTTGTAAGGTCGCATCGCTGGTTCTCCTTTATTCTTAGGACCAAGTCACCTCCCGAAAAATTGCCACAAGACGGCCGTGTAAGCAATTACTACACGGCCATGCGTTCAACAAGTCCAATCCAAGAAGCTTTCCAACCGACAAATACTCCAGCCCAACTATTTTTCAACTACTGAATGGTCGTTACAAATTTCACCTGGCCATTTTCAATGGAGTCAATAACAACTGGCTTGATGGGGTCTCCATTTTCATTCAAGGAAATCTCGCCTGCGACCCCTTGGAAACCCTTGGTCTGGGCAAGGGTATCTCGGATTGCTTCCGGATCTGCTTTGCCCGTCTTTTCAATGGCATCAAGGATCAGCATGTAGGCATCATAGCCCAGAGCGGTCAGCGAGGAAGGGGTGACATTTTTACTCTTACAAAGGTCAACAAAGGCCTTGGCAGCAGGATCTTTTACGTTGTCTGCATTGTAGTGTGCTGTAAAATAGATCTGTGAGCTCGATCCAATGCCCGAAATAAAGCCACCGATGTCCCAGGTGTCACCACCAAGGAAGGGCTTCTGATAGCCCTTATCTCTGGCAGCCTTCACCAGACCTGCACACTCCTTATATTCGCCCGCTGCAAAGACAACATCAGGATCCTTGTCAAGAATATGCTGGACTTGGGAACTAAAATCCTCGTCACCAGAAATATAAGAGTCCTCATAAACGACACTCGTCGGCCCATTAATCTCATTGAAGCTTTGTTTAAAAGCCTGGCAAAGACTGATGGAATAGTCTGAACCCATGTTTTTGACCACCACAGCGGTCTTGGCGTTTAAATTTTCAGCTGCATACTTGGCCATGACCTTGCCCTGGTCCGGGTCGGTAAAGCATACCCTAAAATAATAAGGGTTATTCTTGGTCACCGCAGGACTTGTAGCCCCTGGGGCAACAATCGGAACCTTGCCCGCCATAAATTTCGGACCTCCGGCCACAGCCAGATAGGAGGCACAGGTGCCAATCGCAGCTGTGATCTTGTTTTTTCCAATTAAATCATCGGCAACGTGGCCGGCAACCAAGGGGTCTGACTGGGTATCACCCCGAACAAGCTCAATGGGACGGCCAAGAACACTACCCTTTTGTTCGTGGGCCAATTCGACCCCGGCCACGGTCTCCAAACCACCTGAAGAGCTATTCCCTGTTAAGGGTTCAAAGATGCCAATTTTAATAGCATCTCCCGCACCAGCTTCCTTGTCATCTTTTTTTCCGCAAGCAGCAGTAGACAGCATTAAACTAAGAGCCAATAAGATAAGAACGAACTTTTTCATAAGCACTCCTTCATATTTCGGCAACCTGATGGTTCCGCAATGTGTTTATCCTTGTGGGCCTATCCCCACGGGACTCTTATTTTACAGAAACTAGTGTTTTTTGCAAAATTCTTTTAACTTGTTCTTAATCTAGACTAGTAAAATCTTAACAATAATAAAAAAACAACTGGCAGCTCGGGAGTATTTGTCCAGAGATAAAGTCTGCCGTATCCCAGGTATCCCCGCCTAAAATGAGCTGATATTAAACTACAAAAAACCCCCTGGTGCTATAGCACAGGGGGTTGATAAGAAATCTTCTTCTAAAATTTCGCGTTTTACCTGGAGTAGAACTCGATAACCATTTGGTCGTTGACTTCGATCGGAATTTCTTCACGGGTTGGAACCCTAACCAGGGTGGCCGTTGCCTTGTTGACATCGACCTCCAGGTAAGACGGTGCAAAACCGGCCCGGTCCTGGAAAGTCTCTAGGAAGTACTCATTGGACTTCGAGGATTCCTTGAAGGAAATCTGGTCATTGACCTTGCAGGCCACGGAAGGAATGGTGCACTTCTTCCCATTCAGGCGGATGTGGCCATGGGTCACCAACTGCCGAGCCATCCGGATACTGCTTGCAAATCCGCTCCGATATACGAGGGCGTCTAACCTGGTCTCTAGAGCTTTGACCAAGGCGTCGCCTGTCTTTTCTTTGGACTTTCTTGCGTCCCCATAATAGTTCAAGAGCTGTCTTTCAAATATTCCGTAATAAGCCTTTAGCTTCTGCTTTTCAATCAACTGCAAGCGGTACTCAGTCGGCTTACGGCGGGAACGAGCAGCCCCTGCACCCGCACGCTTCATCGCCTTCGGGTGGCCGCAGGTGTTCACGCCAAGCCAGCGGCATTCCTTAAAACGGGGTCCTCTTCTGGTAGCCATATAAATTCTCCTTTATTGGGATCAAATGTTGTCAAAACACACCGGCAGGATCTTGGTCAATCCCCTGCTATGTGAGGTCAAAAGATCCTTGTGTATTTTGGCACGAGGGGAATTTTAGCATAAATATAGATAAAAGGCAAATTTTCTAAATAAAAAAGAGACCCCCTCAGGGATCTCCATCTACCTATGGCTGGTTGGGGTTGGAACTGGCGGCCGTAGGGACTTTATGCAGGCTTGCCTCTGCATCAATAGCTTCATTCATCATCCGGTCATAGTCTTCTGGTTTGTATTTAGCAAGGAGGTCGTCGATCTTGCGTAGGAGATTATAATTTCCCCGCTTCACAGAGATACCAATATTGATACTCTCTGGGGTAACCCGGAAGTTATCCTCGGTCTCGTTGAAGTCAAGCATCACAAAAAAGGAAAGAGAATGACAAGACAAAAATGAAGAATTTCTCACATTTTCTTCAAATTATCTTATCTATAAAGCTGTTAACAATCGGCTAGAAATTGGCTCCTATAAAGGTCGGTTTATTCTGCTTCTGGGCTGGGGGCGCAAGATCCCCGAGGAGCTCCCTGGGAGGCTCCTGGGTATGCCCACTGGTAGAGGCGGGTGGGATAAGCCCCTGTGAAACAAGCTGTACAGAGGCCTCCTCCTGTGACTGTCTCTAGGTCTTCCAAAGATAAGAACTCCAGGGAGTTTGCTCCGATCCATGCCCGGAGGGTTTCGTTATCCATTTTGGCCGAGGCCAACTGGTCCCGATCATGGATATCGATCCCATAGTGACAAGGATAACAGAGGGGTGGGGCAGAGATCCGTAAATGGACCTCTTTGGCCCCTGCCTGGAAAAGCATTTTGACAATCCGAGTAGAAGTCGTCCCCCGGACAATCGAATCATCTACTAGGAGGATCCTCTTATCCCGGACGATACTGGCCACTGGGGACAACTTCATCCGGACCCCCCGGTCTCGTTCGGCCTGGGAAGGTTTGATGAAGGTCCGCCCCACATAACGGTTTTTTATGATCCCCATCTCGTAAGGGAGGCCTCGGGCTTCGGCATAGCCCATGGCCGCCGAAAGTGAGGAATCCGGAACCCCTACCACCATGTCGACTTTTACAGAATCTCTCAGGGCTAAGGCTCGCCCAAGGCCCTTGCGGACTTGATGGATGTTACGGCCAAATTTCATAGAATCTGGCCGAGAAAAATAAATAAACTCCATAGCACAAAAATGCTGGCTCTGGTCCGGAGACTCATAAAGGGAGACCACATCCGGTAAGACAGACAAGGCTGTCTCTGGATGGGGATCTAAGCCAAGACTTTGAGCCATCTCTTCAAGGTGAAGGTAAGAATAAGAATGGACCCCTTGGCGGTCGACTACCACAATTTCACCGGGCTCAATCTCTCGGATGAAGTCAGCGGCGATGATCTCAAAGGCGCAACTCTCCGAACAGAGGGCGTGACCTCCCTTGAGCTTACCCAGGCACAGGGGGCGGAAGCCATTTCGGTCCCGAACGCCGATAAGTTTATCCTCACAGCCCACGACCAAGGAAAAAGATCCATCCAATTTCCGACAGGCCTGAGCTACCTTCCACTCAATAGGTCCTTCTTCTCTTTGAATAATGTGGGAAATAACCTCGGTATCCGCTGTTCCGTGAAAAATACTCCCGAGATTTTCCAGACCGGTCCGCAAATCCAGGGCATTGGTGATTTCTCCGTTATGGGCTACCACAAAACTGTCTTGGTGAGAACGAACAACAATGGGTTGGATATTCTCAACAATATTCTGACCGCTGGTTGCATAACGGACATGGCCGACGCTCACGAGCCCTTCTCCTAGGTCGGCCAGAGATTTACTGTCAAAGACCTCCGTAACTAAGCCAAAACCCTTATGGACCCGGATTCCATCTTGGGTAAAGCAGGTAATGCCTGCCGCCTCTTGGCCCCGGTGTTGGAGAGCGTGGAGGCAATAATAATTCATGGCTACCGTGTTTTCTACTTGAAAGAGGCCAGCTACGCCACAGGCATCATGGAGGGCCTCCTCTACACCTGCTGAAAATCCGCTTGTTTGGGGAACCATACTAGATCCCCCTTTTTGGTTACAATACATACCTTCTCCTTATCTTCCCCTCTTTTTCAGAGGGTTCTAGCCCCGCCCTGCTCAGAAAAACTGAGCGAAGGAATGAGGGCGGGATTATTTGTTGACGACAGAGGCTAAAACTTTGCTTACCAGCTCTTGATTGCTCCCATAGGAACGCATGAGTTCGATGATGGTGGCGGTAGTTTTGGCCGGTTCGAATTTGGCAAAGGTCCGGCGCATCAACCAGACCGCCTTGAGGGCATCCTGGTCTAAGAGAAGGTTTTCCTTGCGGGTGCCGGATTTATTGACATTGATGGCCGGGAAGATGCGCTGCTCGGCAAGTTTCCGGTCGAGGTAGACTTCCATGTTGCCAGTTCCCTTAAATTCTTCGAAAATGAGGTCATCTAAGCGGGAACCTGTTTCAACGAGGGCGGTGGCAAGGATGGTCAAACTCCCCCCGTCTTGGATTTTACGGGCTGAGCCAAAGAAACGTTTGGGGCCTTTGAGGGCGGCGGGATCAAGGCCTCCAGAGAGGGTTTTTCCGGAAGAATTGACGGTCAAGTTATAGGCCCGGCCTAAGCGGGTGATGCTATCCAGGAGGATCACCACGTCTTCACCCATTTCTACAAGGCGATGAGCATGTTCCAGGACAAGTTCCGCAACTTTGATATGGTTCTCCGGATTCTTGTCAAAGGTAGAATAGGCAATGTCCCCTGTGACTGAACTCTCCATGTCAGAGACCTCTTCCGGCCTTTCATCAATAAGAAGGACAATCAGGTGGGTCTCGGGAGAATTTAGGTTGATAGCCTGGCCTATTTGCTTCAGGAGGGTCGTTTTTCCTGCCTTAGGCGGAGATACGATAAGGCCCCGTTGTCCCCAGCCAATGGGGGATAAGAGGTCAATCATCCGGGTCGAAATGACATCGGGCGTCGTCTCCATGACTAGCCTCTGATCGGGGTAGACAGCTTTGAGGAGCTCAAATTCAGCACGCTCATCGGAATTCGGACTTAGCTCCTCCCCATCAGGTTGAACCATGACACCGACGGGGACATCGGGACCAGCTTTTCCACCATTTTTAACAAAGCTTGCCGCTTCTACCCCATTGATAGTTTCTGGGCAGATGAGAGCTTCGAATTTACTCTTCCGATAGGGAGGCTTCACAGGACCTGTAATGAAGTCTCCCTTCCGGAGGTGGAATTCCTGAATCATATTGGCGTGAACGTAGATATCGTTGGGGCCAGAATTGAAATTTTCTACCCGGAGGAAGCCGTAGCCATCCGGCATGATATCTAAGAAGCCCCGCATCCTCTTCTTCCCAGCATGGGGGTCGACCTGGGTGCCATCATCTTCCATTTCTGGGGTAGT
Organism: uncultured Clostridia bacterium; assembly: GCA_937922005.1. Lineage (GTDB taxonomy): Bacteria > Bacillota > Clostridia > Saccharofermentanales > DTU023 > CAKZWV01. The sequence continues at coordinate 17,990 of CAKZWV010000016.1, forward strand.
GGTTGAAGTGGAATCGCTTTGAGATGAAGGATCCTGAGGGGAATGAGTCTCGGAAGAGGCCAGTTCGAAAGAATCTGATTCTGAGAAAGCGCCTTCTGGTAAATTGGCTACTGATAAATCAGTACCTGGTAAATTGGATCCTGATAAATTGGTGCCTGACGGATGGACGCCCAATTGATGGAAGCCTGGTCCCACCAAGTCTTTCCGATGATTGAGGTAAAAATTGAGGTCCTCCAAATCTCGGAGGGAACTTTGTGAAAGGCTGTATACCATGGACTGAAGGGCCCTCTCCTCAATAGCCTTATCTAAGGCCTGGAGATGGGGACTTGCTAGCAGCTCTTGGTGGAGGGGGACTGATTTTTCCTGGTCTAATCTGGCTACTAAAGGTCTCTGGATCTTTTCCTCGCCCGGGACATCATTTGCCGGGGCAGCTTGTCTCTGTGCCGGTTTCCGCTGGTCTCTTTCTAGGGCATGATCTTTAGGTTTTCTCGCATGAACCTGGTTTCCGATGGCTGCTGCCTGGGCCTGTACTCGCAGTCCTTTTTCTTGCTCCCTGGACCTTCCCCCCTGGTTGCGGACTCTCTCTTGTTCTTTGGGTCTTTGCTCCTGGGCTCTAGCGATGTCTTGGTTTCGAGATTGCCTGGCTTGGGATTCCTCTTCTAGCTCTTGGTCGACGGAAGACTCCTGGTCATAAAATGCATCTTGGAAAGCAGGTTGAGAAGCCTTTAAATTAGCCCGGTCCTGGCGATTTTGTCGGTTCTGCCGTCCTTCATTTCCTAAACGGCCCTGGCGACTCGACCGGTCCTGGCGACCACAAGGGATACGACGGATCTCCGGAGAATAGGGGTAAGGTCCGGCCTCGTAGGCGTTTTCTTCGTAGGAATTTACCTCATGCAAATTTGCTTCGTGCGAATTTGCTTTGTAATCATTCGCTTCGTAATGCTGAGCCTCATATGGATGGGGCGCGTAGGGGTGGCCCTCATAGGGATGAGGGGGATAGGGCCCCGGCTGGGCAAGATCAGGCCTAGGCTCATCCCAAGCCTGGGGCCGAACTGGATAGGCCCATGAAGGATCGGCAGGCCCTCTTCTCCGACCGCCAGATCGACGGGTAGAGGCCGGTGGCAGGGGAGCATAGGGGACTTGTTCGTACCAGGATCCATTCGAAGGGGCAGGGCCATAAGCTGGGGCATAGGGAGGACGATAGCCCCCATAGGAAGGCTCATAGGGAGGATAGGGATAGGGGGTCTGGTCATAAGGCATTCGCTGACCTTGAAGCGCCTGCGGACCTTGAAAAGCCTGAGGACCTTGGGAAAGATGAGGACCTTGGGGGGGCTGGCTATAGGGATCCATCCCATAAGGAGCCAAAGGTGCCGGGTAAGGGCTATGACGCTCATCCAGTTTCCGCAAATTATCCGCCGCCGTATCCTTCAGTTTGACCTTGATCTTCCGGGGATATTTGTTCGAGCGATTTTGACGGATATTCTTAATTTTTTTCCCATTGGGTCGAGAAAAATTTTGGCCTGACCGACCCTGGTGGCCCTGAGAACTCTGAGAACCCTGGCGTCCCTGAGAAGGCTGATAGGCCTGCCGACCCTGATCGTCTGGACCATGGGCATTACGCCCAGCATTTTTGCGATTTTGATCGTCCATGAAGAGCTCCTTTACTTGACCACGACGTTGACAAGACGATTTTTGACACAAATCATCTTGCGCACTTCCCGATCTGCCGTGATTTCTTTAAATTCAGGGAGTTGACGGACATAGGCTTCTAGGTCCTTGGGCTCCAAATCCCCTGGCACGGAAAGTCTGGCTCGAATTTTCCCATTGGTTTGAAGGACAATTTCAACACTTTCCTGGACGAGGGCTTCTTCTTGGTAAGAAGGGAAGGCTTGCAAGAAAATCGATTCCGCAAAGCCCCAGGTCTGCCAAGTATGCTCACAAAAGTGCGGGGCCAGGGGGGCCAGAGTTAGGATAAAGGTCTTGGTCGAATCAAAGAGGGCGAGTTGGCCCGCCATGGCAATCGACTTTCCTTGGTCCTCCGCCTCTTGTAGGCCCTGAGCCAGTTTTTGTAAGGCATTCAAATACTCCATCAAGCGTGCAATGGCCGTATTGAATTCAAAGTGTTCGAGGTCAGCACTCACTTCTTTAATAGCATAGTTTTGCTGGTAGCGGAGGGCCTTGGCTCTCTCGACATTCTCTTGGTTTCCCAGCTCCTCGGCAGTCAATTCGTGCAGGGACTTGGCTCCTGATAAATCTTGGGGGTTCGGGATGCGCAGGATCGGGCTATCCAAAAAGCGAACGACCCGGTCGAAAAATTTGGCCATTCCTGCAATACCGCTGTTGGACCAAGGCCCCCCTTCCGAATAGGCGAAGGCAAATCCCAAATACATCCGTAGGACGTCTGATCCGTATTTTCCCACATAATCATCGGGGTTCACAGAATTTCCCCGAGATTTACTCATTTTTTCCCCGTTGCTACCTAAAATAATTCCTTGATGGACTAGGGACAGGAAAGGCTCATCGAAATCCAGGTAGCCCATGTCTCGGAGGGCCTTACAGATAAAACGAGAATAGAGCAGGTGCATGGCCGCATGCTCAGCCCCTCCTACATATTTATCAACAGGGCAAAGAGCCTTGACCTTGTCTTTCGAGAAGGCCTCTTTGTCATTTTTGTTATCCGTATAACGGAATTCATACCAGGAGGAACAGACAAAGGTATCTAGGGTGTCGGGATCTCTCCGGCTGGGGGTCCCGCACTTCGGACACTTGACGTTCATAAAAGATTCACATTCTGCCAGGGGGGATTGGCCCGTCGGTTTGAATTCTACATCCTTGGGCAAGAGGACTGGAAGGTCTTTTTCCTCTAAGACGACAGTTCCACAGTGGGGGCAGTAGACCACTGGGATGGGGGCTCCCCAATAACGCTGCCGTGAAACCAGCCAATCCCGGAGTCGGTAATTAACCTGAAAAGAAGCCATGCCCTGAGCTTTCAGGTCCTCTACAATGGCCTTTCTTGCTTCTTCTGAGGTCAAGTCATCATAGGCCCCTGAGTTAAACAAGACTCCGTCCTCCGTAAAGGCTTCGCTTCCAAGGGTTGCTTCACTCTGCCCTGATTCTTGTTTTCCAGATTTGTCTTCTTCAGCAGCCTCTCCTTCAGCGGGTCGGATGACTTCTTTGATCGGGAGCTCATAGCGCTTGGCAAAGGCATAGTCTCTTATATCGTGAGCAGGAACAGCCATGACACAGCCTGTCCCATAGGTAGCCAATACATAGTCGGCAGTCCAGATCGGCAACTTTTCACCAGTAATGGGGTGGATGGCATAGGATCCGGTAAAGACGCCCGTTTTCTCCCGGACAGTGGACTGGCGATCGATATCAGAAACTTTACTCGTAGCCACCAAGTAGGCTTCTACTACTTCTTTTTGGTCTTCTGTTGTTAAGAGGGGGCAGAGGTCCGAATCCGGAGCGACCACCACATAGGTCAACCCCATGAGGGTGTCAGCCCGGGTAGTAAAGACGGTCATCTTCAGGTCTTGGCCGTCCTCATCCTGGAGGCGGTGCCCATCTTTTTCAAGATAGAACTGAATATTTGCTCCTTCTGAGCGGCCAATCCAGTTTTCTTGGATCTTTTTTGTCTTTTCGGGCCAGTCCAGGTCATGGAGACCAGACAGGAGCTCTTCAGCGTAATCTGTGATCTTAAAGAACCATTGGGTCAGCTTTTTTCGTTCGACTTCAGTCCCACAACGCTCGCAAGTTCCATCCCCTAAGACCTGCTCGTTGGCCAAGACCGTCTGGCAGGAGGGACACCAATTGGCCAGGGACTTTTTCCGGTAGGCCAGGCCGTGCTTATAAAGTTGAGTAAAGAGCCACTGGGTCCAGCGATAATACTCAGGCTCACAAGTAATGACCTCATGGTCCCAATCAAACATCCCACCCAAAGACCGGAGTTGGTCTTTCATATTGCGGATATTTTCGTGGGTGGAGTCTGCAGGGGGTACCCCGGTCTTGATGGCATAGTTTTCTGCAGGCAAGCCAAAAGCATCAAAACCCATGGGCTGGAAGACCTCATAGCCCTGCATCTTCTTGAACCTGGCCCAGGTATCGGATAAGGCATAGTTGTACCAGTGACCCACGTGGAGCTTAGCGGCAGACGGGTAAGAAAACATCTCTAAGCAGTAGAGTTTCTTGGATGAGTCCTTGGCTTCGTAGCGCCCCAGGTGGATCTTATCCCAAAATTCCTGGACCTCTTCATCTACAGCCGCCGAATAGGCATAGGGATTGGATGGGCTAGCGACATCTTGGCAAGATGTTGGAACTGGACCTACTGGATCGGTAGGTAAAGGATGCTGTGCATGTTCTGTCATGATTTACTCCTAACTGACTATATGGTCCCTCCTATGACCTTTGCAAGAAGAAAAGCTTGCCTGGCGAAAGGGGACCTATGGAAAAATACTCTATGGTATCCATTCTAAGAGACCCGAGCTAGATTGGACCTCTTAAGAGGAAAATATAAAAATGCGTAAGGAATTTAAAAAAAGAAAAGAAATGAGGTAGAAAAAGGTCCCACAGAAAAAGAAGGGGCAGGGATCCAAGAAGAAGAGGGAAAGGAACACTCAAGAGACTTGGGACAAGATCTAAGCTAAGAGGCTTGAGCTCAGTTCTTGCACTGGGCGTTGAGAATAAGTGCCAGCACCAAGTGTTTGAACCAAAGGCTTGAATCGAGAATCTAGGGCAAGACCTAAAAAAGATCTACGTGAACAGCTGGTCAAGCAAAGACAGGGCTTGAGCTGTTCCAAGAGCCACACAGTCTGCGGGATTATTTGCAGTCTTAACGGGAACGCCCATTTTTTCAGATAAAAGCTGGCTAAGGCTCCTTAGATTGGCTCCTCCACCGGTCAAGACAATGCCATTTTGCTTGATATCTGACATCAGTTCAGGTGGGGTATTGATAAAGGAATCACTCACCCCTTCAAGTATGCTTAGGAGGTTAGGCTCCATAGCCTTAAAGATGTCTGCGCTCTTGACAGCGACTTGACTTGGCTTATTGGAAGAAACATCCAAGCCAGATACGGACATGGACGACGAGAAGGAGGAACTGGGATAGGCCGTTCCAATCTCACGCTTGATCCGATTCGCAGTCTGTAGACCGATAGAAAGGTTATACTCGGTACGGATAAAACGAACAATGTCCTCGTCCAGCTGATCGCCTCCAATCTTCAAAGAAACCTCAGAGGTGGGCTCGCGCATACTAATAACCGCAATCTCCGTCGTCCCTCCTCCCAGGACCACCACCATATGGCCACCGACTTGCGTGATATTGATGCCGGCACCTAGGGCTGCAGCCAAAGAGGAGCGGATGGCAAAGACTTGCTTAGCGCCCGCCCGCTTCAAGGTATCATAGACGGCCTGTTTTTCTACATCCGTGATGCTCCCTGGCACGGCCACAACCACTGTTGGGCGGAAATAGCGGGCCAAAAAGCCCTCCAACACTTCCTGAAAACACTTCTTCAAAAGAACCTGCATCAGGGCAGAGTCAGAGATAACCCCATTGGTAATGGGTTTAATGACTTGAATACTCGAAGGAGTCCGGCCCATGAGTTCATAGGCTGACTCCCCAATGGCTATAATTTCACTGGTCGCACTCTGGATGGCCACTGCAGTGGGAATATCCAAAAGAATACCCCTATCCCTGGAGGAAATTCTCGTCCTCGTGGTACCCAGATCGACCCCTAGAAACATGCCAAAACCCATATCTTATCGCTCCCCATCACCTGTTAAAAGTTGCATAGAATTCGGTCTAATGCTACTATACAAATGATTTTTATGCAAGCTATCGGGCCGCTTGCAGGATGGAAGGGAGTTCCGAGGTTGAATCAAGGAAGCAGCTTACTAGCTTGGATCAACTTTTTATAGTTGATCCTGTGACCCTTACTATGAACCTTAATGGAAGACAACCAAAAAAAGAGAAATCAGAAGGAGAAAAGGAGCTAAGTCTTGTTAAAAATCCTTGCCATCATCACCATGATCATCGACCACATCGGTGTGTTTTTTGCCCCCTACCTGTCGGATAACCTTTACACCCTTTGTAGGGACATCGGCCGCATTGCCTTTCCTATCTATGCCTATTTGATTTTCGCTGGCTATAAACGGACCTCCAATGTCGTCCGTTACTTTTTCCGCCTCTTAATCTTTGCAGGCCTTGCTGAAGTGGCTGAGACTTATGCTTTTTCGTGGGCTGGGGAAAATAAAGAATTCGGGAATATTTTTCTCCTCTTGGCCTTAGGGCTCGTGATCTTGACCGCATTAGATTGTATCTGGGGGAGCTCAAGGACCCGGCTGGTCCGTCTGAAGCCCATACAGTCCACGGCCACCTATCCTCCCATGCCTACCATGGACCCCCGGCACAAAGATCCTGAAGGCAGGCTGGACGATGATCCGGAAGATGAGAATTATACCTATGCGCCCTTTAATCCGGGCGTTTTTCTCCTCCCCCCCAAGGTCGGAATGGCCCTAGGAGCCTTCCTCCTCTTCGTTGTCTTTGCCTTTGTCATGGTCTTTGAGATCTCCTATTCAAGCTATGGCCTCCTCACCATCATGGCCTTTTATCTCGTCGATAAGGTCTATGAAGAATTGACCCAGACTGGCGTCCAGGCTAGCTTTCCGGCAGCCAAGATCAAAATATTCCTAGGTCTGGGTGTTTTTGCCAGCTTGAATCTTGGCTTTCTGCTTCTTCAAGAATACTGTCCCCACCTGAGTTTCTATATGAGCGTCGAGCAGAGTTTTGCCATCTTTGCCATTCCTTGCATTTACCTGATTCCGGAAGGGGAAAAGCCGAACCGCTATCTCCAGCTCTTCTATTACTCCATTTATCCCCTCCACCTCCTGATTTTAGGCTTGCTCCGCCTGCTTTTGGCTTGATTTACTGGATCTTTCTCCGGAGCCGAGCCTGTCTTCTAAGCTGCTCCTATCTCCTAAGCCGAGCCTTTCTCCTGAGCCGGACCTGTCTCCTAAGCCGGTTCTATCTCCTGATCTGGACCTGTCTTCTTCTCCCTCTCCCCCAAATATTCCCTTTTTTCTTTCCGCCCCCTTGCATTCTTATTTTACTTGTGCTATTCTTGTCCTGTTGCGGAGAGTTGGCCGAGCGGTTGAAGGCGCACGACTGGAAATCGTGTTTGCGTTAATAGCGTAACGAGGGTTCGAATCCCTTGCTCTCCGCCAGTGAATAGATCCAAAGAAAGACCCCGAGATCAGATGATTTCGGGGTCTTTCTTCATTCCTGGAGAGCCAAATTGCTGGAGAGCGAGAGTCAAGCCCTTAAGGTTTCCAGATGGCCAAAAAGAAGTCTTTATCCCGGGCTAGGATTTCCCGGGCTTCTCCATAGATCTGAAAAAGATAGGTTCTCTGGTCTGCTGCGAGGCCCTGACAGGACAAGCCAAAGGCTTTCCCCAAATAGAGGGACCGGTACAGGTGGTAGCGCTGGGTCACTAAAAGGGGCTGACGAGCCTGGTAGACTCGAGCTAGGCGAGACATACTTTCATAGGTGGAAAAGCCTTGGGGGTCCATAAGGATGGCTGCCTCTGGTACCTTCCTGCCCAAGGCATAGTTTTTCATGACCTGGGGTTCATCGTAAAAAGCAGACTCTTTGGCCCCTGTCATGAGGATTTTGACCCCAGCCTGGTCCCCTGCCCTATTCTTGGTAGCCTTTTGTACTTCAAAATAATAATCGATGGCCGTGTCGAGCCTATCCTGGAGCATGGGGGATGGTCGGCCGTTTTCAATGCCTGCTCCTAAGACCACAATGAAATCAAAAGTAGCCGTTTTCGGCTCCATGCTCTGGGCATAAGGGCGGTTCTTAGGTGAATGAACCTGAGTCCTGGTGGAAATGACAATCCAAGCTGAAGGTACAAAAACGAGAACAAGGCCCAGGACAAAGAGGGTCAAAAAGGCCTTGCCCAAGAAGGCAGACCAAGAAAAGGGATGATTTGTGGAGCTGCTAGGTTTCTTAAGAGACTTAGAAGCAGTGTTGGATGGAGAAGGATGAGACATAAAAATCCTTTCTGGACTAGGGTCTGGGAATAGCTTAGAGCGTAGCATGAGGGCCAGGAAAAAGTTCTCCTAAGAGGGATTTGGCATAGAATAGAGGAGGGCATTTAGAATGGCCGCCGCCACATTGGAACCACCCTTGCGGCCTTCATTGAGGATGCAGGGAATCTGGTGTGCAGCGCAGCAAGCTTCAATCGCTGCCTTGCCCTCAATGACATTGACAAAGCCCACCGGGACAGCGACAACCAGGGCAGGTCGGAGGCTTCCTTCTTCGATAGCCTCACAGAGGGCCAAAAGGGCCGTAGGGGCATTGCCCACGACATAAAAGAAGGGGCTTGTCGGATGGGCCTTGGCCCATTCTTGAACCCGGAGAACCGAAGCCGCAGAACGGGTGATGGCCTTGGTCTCTGCGAGGACCTTGGTCTCAGGATCTCCCACATAGCAGTGGGCTTCGCCCTTCCAGCTGGCGAGTCTCCTCTTATTAAGGCCAGAAAGAGCCATGGTTGTATCGGTAAAGATCGTAGCCCCCTGGGCCAGGGCTTGGTGGGCATTAGCTACGGGATCTTGATAAAAGCGCATGGTATGAGCATAGTCAAAATCAGCTGTGGTGTGGATGACCCGTAGGATTATGGGTGCCAGAGCCTCGGGAAAGACGATTTCGCCAAGTTCACGGCGAATCCGCTGAAAACTCTCGTCCTCAATGGCTTGGCCAGCCTGGACATTGGTCGCTGGCAGGTCGCTAGTATGATGATTCGTTTCCATAGAACACCTCCTTGAAGATGAAACAGGGGCAGGGTAAATGTGCCGCTGAGAGAATTCTTTCCCTACCCGGGCCTGGGCCAGGTCGATCAGAGACTCCCAGGCCAAAGACTCCTCTAAGACATCCGCCCACTGGTCAATAGCCTCATCCAGGGTAGACCTGGGGTTAGAAGAAAAGAATAACTGAGCGTCTGCCTGACTAGCTAGGTGGGGATATTTGTTCAGCCACAGGGTCTTCGTCAGCTCCCAAAAGAAAGCTTCCGTGCCTTCCTGAGGCAGCGATGCCCCAGAATCTATGCATTGACCTTGCCTCAGGCCCAAGGCCTTTTGAGCTCGAGCCCAGAGGTCAGGGGCCTCATTTTTAGCCCAACTTTGAGTCGTCCCCAAAAGGCAGAGGTTGCCTGAGAAGTCGGATAAAAAGTTCACCAGGCGGTTCAAGGACTCTGGGACCCCGTTTCGGGCCAGATCGACCTCGGGAACGACAATGAGGTCTGGGACCTTGCTAGCTTCCTGGTTAGGTTTCTTGCCAGCTTCCTTACCATGGGCCAAAAGTTGATCGAGCTTTACATAGAGGCTATGACAATGAGCAAAGCGAGTCAAGGCACCCAGGGTAGAAAAATTTTGGATCCCAGGGAAAGAAACAATACGGACCTCCAGGGAGGGAAGGGCAGAAGAAGCTTGGTCGGTACATGTCGGCGGAAGGGCAGAAGAAGCTAGCTCAGGCCCTTGGTCAGGACTACTAGCCCCCTCTGGGCCCGTCAAAAGGTCTAAATTCAGGCTATCCTCCTCATCCAGGTGCAAAGAGCTATAGGGGATAGTCCCCAAGTGGGGCTTACCGACCCGGGCTGCAAACTCCGATAAGCCCGGCTCCAAGAGGGCCGGATCCCCCCGAAACTTATTGATCACCCAGCCCCGCAGGCAGGCTGACAAGTCGGGCGGGAGGATTTGCATGGTGCCAAAAAGGGAAGCGAAGACCCCGCCCCGGTCGATGTCGCCCACAAGAATAGCGGGAATGTCGAGGGCTTTAGCTAGACCCAAGTTGACATAATCGTAGATGGACAAATTTACCTCGGCCGGGGACCCGGCCCCTTCCACAACGATAAAGTCATAGGTCTCCTCAAGGTAATGGAAGGCCTCAAGGACGGTAGGCCAAAACTGCTTCTTGGCCTGAAAATAAGCATGGCCAGCCAGATCCTCGTAGGGCTGGCCCATTAAAAAGACCTCGGAGCTCTTGAGGGAAGAGGGACGAAGGAGAATGGGGTTCATGGCAGGCTCCGGAGGAACGCCAGCCCCCAAGGCCTGCATGGCGACAGAGGCCGAAATTTCAAAGCCTTTGGGATCCCGGTAGACATTCGATGACATATTTTGGGACTTAAAGGGTGCCACCCGGTAGCCACGCCGCCGCAAGAGCCGACAGAGGCCCGTCACTAAGGCCGTTTTGCCTGCCGATGAGTGGCAGCCAACAATCTGCAGGGCGGGCTTTTTGGGGCCCGGATAGGCCTGGAGGGCTGAAGCAGGGCAAGCCTGGTGATCAAGGCCCGAAATCTGGGAATCTTGGCCAGGAACGAATTGGCTAGCAACAGCTTCGCTGGCACCGACATGGCTGGATGATGTGTCTGACATAAATGCTCCTAATAACTATTTAATAACTCGCATAACAATAAAGGCTCGAACTGTGGCCCTCCACCTGGTCTCGGAGTCAGGTCCTCGACCTCGTTCCTAGGCTCGCCAAAAGCTAGCTTTGAGGGCCTGGATGAGGAGGGTGTTTTCAGTCGGGGTCTTGATGGCAGCCCTGTAATAAGAAGGGTCTAGGCCCTCATAGTTGGCGCAGGACCTCAGGAAGATGGGCTGGTCCCGGTCGGATAAAAGATCCAAGAGGGTCTCTTCACCCCGGGGAGAAGAAAAGGCCACGAAATTGGCCTCTCCTGTGATATTTTTCAAGCCTAGGCTCTGCAAGGCTTTCTTTAGGCGGGCCCTCTCCTCTTCGAGCTCTCTGAGATAGGGCTCATAGGCCCCTTGGGCATAGAGGCGCAAAGCCAGGATTCCCAATTTGGCGCTCAAGGCAGAGATCACCCAGGCCGGGGTCTGGCGGCGGATAGACTCAGCGAGGGGGCCAGAATAGGCCAAAAGACAGCCTAGGCGGAGGCCAGCCAGGCGGAAAAGCTTTGTAAAAGACCTCAAAATCAAGAGCTGGTTGGGATAGGCCTCCAGGAGGGGCAGGCAAGTCACCTCTCTCCTCCTTTTTTCTGTCAAAAATGGCACAAAGCACTCATCTACCAGGACCTGGGCCCCCTTTTTTTGAGCCAGCTGGAGGACCTGGGCCAGGGCCGTCCTCGGCCACACAATGCCCGTGGGATTATTTGGATTCACAAGAATAACTAGGTCAAAGGTCCCCTGGCGAAGGGTAGCCAAAAAGTCCTCAAGGGAATCTTCGGTAAAAGGGGCCAGGGTGAGGTCAGCTTGGAAGGCCTCTGCGGCCCGCAAATACTCCGAAAAAGCCGGAGCGGCAACAAGGACATGGAGGGAGGATTTGCGTTTAGCGACCATAAGACTGGAAAAGACCTGGTAGATCAGCTGGGCAGCCCCATTGCCTAAAAGAACTTCCGGAGCTTGGCCCCCAAAATGCTCCTGGAGGGCTTGGGTGAGGTCCGGATAGGTCGCAGGGGGATAGATCTCTAGGTCTTGGGCGTAGGAGTTAAGGTCAAAGGCCTTGGCGTCGATGAACTTATGGGTAACGGATGCTGGTCCCATAGCATCCTCGTTGATAGACTCTTTACCTGCCGCCTTGGCGTCGATGGAATTCTGACTACTGGCTGCCTGGCTGTCCTGCCATTGCTGGTAGATCCTAGCCATAGAATAGGGACAAAGATTGGAGGAAAAATCCAAGATAGAGTGGGGGTCGTCTAGGCCCAGGATCCGAGCCACTTCCCAGATGTCAGCCCCATGGGGCATGGCATGGAGCTGGGGCAGGAGCTCGGAAGACCGGATGATTTTATGGTGTATGATCGTCATGAAAGAAGATGCTCCTTAGGAAAAGAGGGAGATCCAACCCCGGGCCAGGAAAAAGCGGAAGGCAAAGTGGGCTAGGCCAATGGCCAGGATAAAGCCAAGGCCTGAGGCTAAGATGTAGAGTTTGGCCAAGCGATCGATATCTTGGATCCGAGGGGATCTGGTCGGGTCCCCGAGTGTTGGCTTTTCGGTTCGCACCCCGCCGTAAGAGGCAGGCCCCCCAAATTGTAAGCCCATCCCTCCTGCCACACAAGCTTCGGGGCGGCCAGCATTGGGACTGGCATGTTTTTTCGCATCCCTTCTCATGATTTTCCAAGCCTGACTAGGTCGCATGCCCAAAAAGCCCATGGGAAGGAGAAGCAGAAAGACGGAGATACGAGCTGGAATATAATTTAGAATATCGTCTAACTTGGCTCCCATTCGCCCAAAATACATGTATTTGGCATTTTTGTAGCCAAAAAGGCTGTCATAGGTACTTACGGTCTTAAAGAAAATCATCCCTGGAATGTCGAAAAGGCAAAGGTAAAAGAGGGGTGCCACCACCCCATCGGAGAAGTTCTCAGCCATGGTCTCCAGGGTTGCCACTATGACCTCCTCATCGGTCAATTGCTCGGTATCTCGGCCCACAATCCGGGCCAGGGCTTTCCTCGCCCCTGCTAGGTCACCAAATTTCAAGTTGTTGCGAACGGCCAAGGCCTCTTTTACCATGTCTTTAATCGCAATCAGTTCATAGGCATAGATAAGGCGGATTAAGAAAACGCTGGTAGGCTGTAGGGGATAGAGAAAGCACATGAGGAACCAGGCCGCTAAGGCTAGAGCAGTGGGATGCCCCAAAGCCATCAGGGCCCCTCGCCAAAAGGCCTTGCGTTGGTAGGCCTTCTCCTCTTCAGGGCTCGGGAAAAAACTCGGCCGAGGCGGATAGAGAATTTGAGCTAGGCCCTTAGCCATATGACCAATTCTTTTGACCGGATGGGGCCATTCTGGAGGGTCGCCCAAAAGGAGGTCCAAGAGAAAGGCCAGGCCCAAGATCATGGGCAGAGTATAGAAAAGGTAGCTAGTTAAGGGAACTGTATCGGCAGCCAGGGGGCCGGGATTCGGAAAGGACTGGGTGCTTGCTAGGGCTGGCAAGCAATGTGCAAGGCCAGGAAAAGAGCTTGGCAAGCCAACAGGTAGAGAGGAAATGATCAAGGAGAACAAAGACATAGAAATCCTGGAGGCCCTCCCTACTGTAAGCTTCCTGACGGAAGGACCAACTTGAAGGAAAGCTTGAGGATTTCCAGGTTGGCTGGCAGGTAGTTATAAAATTGTACGGGTGACTCGGCGAGCTCGTCGGAAGAAATGCCCCCTTCCTGGGCCCCTATGTCCAGGCCATGGGTAAGGGCAAAATAATAGCCCGGATAGGCCTTGGGGTCCCGGCCAATCAAGGGATTTTCGACCAGCATGGTCACCATCTCCATCATGACCCCCGCATGGCAGACCAGCAAGACCTTTTTGGGCTGGGAAGATCCGCCATCCAGCGAATGATCCAGGAGACTCAAAGATCCGGTCCCATAGCGCTCCGGCCAAGCCAGACGTTGGCCCAGGTCTTGAAAGGCCCCGGTCAAGCGCTTACGGAGTTGTTCTTGATTTTCAGCCCCTTCCGGAGCTTCCACTCCTGCGGTTTCAACAAAGGTCCGGTAGGCCTGCGAATCCTTCAACTCCTCAAAATTATGATGTTCAAAGGGGCCAAAGTTACGCTCACTAAAGCCAGGGATCAGATCAAGACCGTCGTAAAGGGTCCGACCACTGACCAGGGTTGCTGTCTCCCGAGCCCGACTCTTAGGGCTAGCGAAAAAGTAAGAAAAAGACGCCAAATCCTCCTTCATTTCGGCACCCAGGGCCTTGGCCTTTTCACGGGCTTCATCACAGAGGGGGGTATCCCAGACCCCGGCATAGCGGCCTTCTAAGTTAGCCTCTGAGGTCCCATGCCGCATGAAGTGGATATCAAAATATAAAGCAGGGGTCTGTTTCACCAAAAAACTTTGCCCAGCCTGGACCCAGTAGACCCGGTCGGCCAACTCGCAGAGGACTTGATTATACCAGCCAGCAAGGTCTACCAGAAAACGCAGATAAGGATTGGGGGGAATCAGCCCCTCTCCACAGGAGCGAAGCAGGACTATTTGTTGCGTGGAAGGGGGACTAGCTAAAAGATCCCGAATAGCCTGGTGGCAGCGCTTTTCCATGGATTTTTTCCAAGTGGCCAGGGCAGCTTCGGTGTCCGTCGCAAGATGGTCAGTATCAGCTAGAGCCTGGTCTGGATAGTTTTCAAAATCTAAAGGAAAGGGGCGAATTTCAGCATTCTCTCCCAAAGACTTGGCCATGCGGTCAGCCAGATCTTCAACGCCCTGGGCATAGCCCCCTAATAAGCAAATAATCATGTGCAAACTCCTTTCCGATCAGCTGGCCTGGATCAGGCAGGCAAAACTGTCTTTTTATTATATCGAAAATCCCAGAATTAGAGAACCAAGGAGCCCCGCCAGGACCCAGGCCTGGTGGGTAATGAGGCCATAGCCACACAGATCGCCACTGATTCCCCCGAATTCCTTCAAAAAGAGGCGGCGGGCCCAGGCCAGGAAAAATAAGGTCAGCAAAATGATAAAAAGGCTGGCTAACTTCCAAGGACTTGGATCAGCTAAGACCAAACAGGGCAAGGTTAGGAGAAATTCAGCTTGGGCTAGATAGATCTGGATTCTCTTGGGGGCCTCGCTCGGCTCCTCTCCTCCCCCATCCGTCTCGCCAGAAAAAGAATAGAGGTAGCCTTTTTTCTGAACTTTGGGCAAGCGATAAGCCATATAGGCCAGGCCTGCCCGACCCAAAACCTCTCCGAGAATCAGAAGACTCAGAAACTGGGTCATGCTTACCCAGGTCAGGGCCCCCCTCGCCCTTGCCGCCCCTAGATAAGAAAGGATGCCGCCTAAAAGAGCCAGATGAAGGAGCATTTGGGCCATGGTCTTGAGGGCCCCTAGGGCCCCTAGGGCAGAGTCATGCATGATTTCAACCTTCCGCTCCTGGCCTTGGTGGGAAGAAAGAGCATCCTGGACATCCGCATAGCCATCCCAGTGAATCCAGCCGGTCAGGGCCTGGTGGGTCAGCATGAGGAGGATGGCCGCAGCCAAGGGAGGGAGGGCGACACGGCTCAGGCCCCACCATACTCCCAAGTCAACAAGACCAAAGACCAGGGGCAATAGAACATAAAAAAGGAGGGCGTAGTCCTTGGCCTGGGGGCATTTCCAAGTCCGGAGCCTGGGCATTGGGATGATACTATACATGCCCAGGGCCAAAAGACTTGCTTCTAGAGCTAAACGCATGGAAAAGTTCCTTTCTTGTCGGGCAGATGAAAGAGGATTTGACCGGCCTTCACATAAAGAAACAAATACTCCTCCCCCTGCATATAGGCCTGGAGATCTCCCATCGCCCTCAGCCAAGACCGTCCAAATTCCTCAAAGCTGTCGCAACTGGCACCAGCGGCTGAACCGACGACAACCAGGGGATGGTGGCGGTGCCAGGATCCCAGGAGGTCCTTGATGGTGGCTAAGGCCGATGCATAGGGGTCGGCCAGGGGATCCAGGCCCTCTGGGCCAGCCAGGCCCGGGCCCTCCTCCTGAGTCTTAGACGCAGGATTTTGTTGGTCACTTAACCTAGCAGAATCTCCCTGAGAGGACTGAGGACCTTCCTCCCCCTCAGCTTCAGCTAAGAAACGGACAGGGGGCCAGACTAGGTTACTCAAAAGATTATCCAAGCAATCTAAAAGAAGGACCGGCGGAGATGGAAGAAGGCCGGGACTGGCCGCCTCTCCTCCTGGAAATGCCTTGGCCAAGGCCTTGCGATCCAAATAGCCTGGGGCAAAAAGATCCACCGTATCATAAGCGGCCTCCTTGCGGTTTTCCTGGTGACGACGGATCCGGGCCAGATTTTCTGGATCCTTGCCGGGAAACATGGTCGCCAGGTAAGTGGCTGGGACCTGTAAGGGGTCCCTCCTCTCTCCCCCCAGGGCCCGGAGGCGCAGGAGGGTAACCAGGTTTTCTGCCACTTGGGACTTGCCCGATCTCTGGCCCCCATACACGTAAT
The DNA here is from genome assembly GCA_937922005.1 of uncultured Clostridia bacterium. Lineage (GTDB taxonomy): Bacteria > Bacillota > Clostridia > Saccharofermentanales > DTU023 > CAKZWV01. The sequence goes on from CAKZWV010000016.1 coordinate 33,908, forward strand.
AGGACGAATAAGATAGGAATTTCTCTTTTACGTCCCCCTCTAAATTTCTAATATCTCCTATGCTAACTTGCACGATCATTCTCCTTTGCCGCCAATATCGCCATCTCCCATCATAGCAGACCTAGGAAAAGTATGGGGAAGATTTGTTATAATAGAGGATAGAAAGGTAGGTATAACCATGCCTGAAAGCAATAATAAGAACGCAAAAGCCCTCCAGTCGGATGAGGCTCTCTCGGAGGCCTTCCCAGGGGGTTTGGACCCAGATCCCAGCTATGTTGGCCATCCTCTTCCCCACGATCATGGGGGTCACACCCAGGAAATCCTGCGTTATATGCCTTCGCTCGAGGATGCCTCGGCCTGTGCAGAAATATTCCAGCTCCTATCCGATCCTAGTCGACTAAGGATTGTGTGGCTCCTGGCCCGCAAAGAAGAATGCGGGATCAATATAGCTGCTGCTGTTGATATGACACCAGCAGCTGTCTCCCACCATTTAAAAACCCTCCGCATGGGAGGGTTAATCAACGGTCGCCGAAACGGCAAAGAAGTCTATTATAGTCTCGTACCCAGTGACCGGGCCCTCTTTGTGAAAGAGGCCTTGGATAAGGTCCTGGACGCATTCAACGATCCGGACGCATAAGGTCTGGACGGCTAAGATCCGGACAATTTCATACGGATGCCTAAGATCTAAACATGCTAGGGCCTTGGTCCAGGGACAGAACGCTACCCTTTGACCAAGGCCCTATTGCTAAGTCTAGTTGCTAAGTCTAGATCCTATTCCTAGTCGAGGGCAGGGACTTGTTCGACATGGGCATGGCCATGGCCATGGTAACGGAAAATCGTCAGGGCATTGAGGGTAGCCAAAATGGTTACGCCGACGTCTGCAAAAACTGCCATCCACAGGTTAGAAAAGCCCAAGACGGCAAGGACGAGCACGGCGATTTTGATGCCCAAACTCATGCCAATATTTTGTTTAACCTTTTGCATAGTCTGTTTGCCAATGCGCACGACAGAGACCAGTTGGTCTAAGGAATCCTTCAAAAGAACCACATCGGCCGCCTGGAGAGCCGCATCGGTGCCCAGACCTCCCATGGCGATCCCCAAGTCTGCCCGGGCCAAGACGGGAGCGTCATTGAGTCCATCTCCCACAAAGGCCAATTTTCCAGTTTGAGCATCCTGCTTCAGATACTGCTCTAGGACGGCCACCTTATCGGCTGGTAAGAGATCACCATAGGCAGCAGTCAGAGGCAAATCTTGGGCCAGGCGGTCCACCACCACCTGGCGGTCCCCACTTAACACCACCTGGGTTTTCACTTGCAGGTCCTGCAAAGCTAGCAAACTCTCCCGGGCCTCTTCTTTTACTTCATCTTCTAACAAGAGGCAGCCCACAAGGGCCCCATCGACTCCCAAGAAGACAGGAGCGCCCGTAGACCAATGCGCTTCCATGTCGGCAGTGATGCCAGCTTTTATCTTGCTTTCGGCCAGGCCATCCTCGCTCCACTCTTTTTCAAGGAAGCGGAGGTTTCCCGCCAAAACTTGCTGGCCCTTCACCTTAGCTCGGATGCCCAGGCCTGCCACATCAACAAAATCTTCAACCTGGCCCCAATCCACCTGGCCGCCCCGGCTAGCATATTCTTCTTGGATAGCAAGGGCTAGAGGGTGTTGAGAATTGGCTTCTGCATGCGCCAAATACTCCAGCACCTCTTCCTGGGTCCAAGTTTTTCCCTTACCGGATTCTGCAGGGACAAAGGCAGAAATTTCAGTCACCTTGAATTGGGCCTTGGTCAGGGTCCCTGTCTTGTCATAGAGAACGGTCTGGAGGTCAGCCAATTCTTCCAAGAAGACCCCGCCCTTGATCAAGATCCCCATCTGAGATGCCCGGCCCAGACCAGCAAAGATACTTAAAGGCACCGATAAGGTCAAAGCGCAAGGACAGGAAATAACTAAGAAATTCATAGCCCGACGGAGCCAGACCATAAGGCGCTGCCCATAAGACAGACCAGGAAGGAGGGCCCCCATTAGGGGTAAAAAGGCTACGAGGGCTAAGGCAGAAAAGACCACGCAGGGGGTATAAACCTGAGCGAAGCGGGTAACAAAACGCTCACTAGGGCTCTTCCTCTCTGCCGCATGGGCCACGAGATCCAAAATCTTGCTGATGGTCGATTCCGAATAGGTCTTATTGACCTGAATGGTCAGAGGGCCCGTCAAGTTCACCGAGGCACTCAAAATCTCGTCGTTGACCCCTACGGTCTGGGGCAGGGATTCGCCCGTCAAGGCGGAAAGGTCTAAGGTTGAAGTGCCTTCCACAATGGTCCCATCTAGACCAATCCGGTCCCCAGGACGGGCATAGTAGAGGTCGCCAATCTTCAGGCTGCTTGGATCAACGCTGGTCAGACCTGCTCCCTCCTCTTGGCTCTCTTTCACCCATACAGAGTCAGCTCGGAGTTGTTCCAGCTGCCGGAAGGACCGCTGAGACTCTTCAACGGCCAGATCTTCAAAGAGCTCTCCAATGCTATAAAAAAGCATAACGGCTACGGCTTCTCCAAAGTTGGTCAAAACCAGGGCCGAAGTGGCAGCCAAGCTCATTAATAAATTTTCATTAAAAAGTTTCCCCTCAGTTAGAGATTCCCAAGCCTCTTTGTAGATCTCCGCTGAAATAATCACAAAGGCCACAAGATACAGGGCTAGGCTAACCCAGTCCAACCACGTAAAAGAAGCCCAATAAAGGCCAGAAAAAATATGACGGCCAAAGCCCTCCACCGAAACCTTTCCAGAAGCAGGCAAGACCCACTGCTTATTGACCCAGTTACTAAGGAGGGCCAAGATAAAGAGAGTACCCGACTTCTTAATTTTTTCAAAAGTCTCGAGCTCCTCTCCTTCTAGGTCCCCCTTCCAGATGGTTTTCAAAATGGAACTATCCATAACGCCTCCTCATCACAGCCCAGCTATCGCTTCTCTTTTCAGCATCTAGCTTTGGCCTATAGTCTAATCAAGCAATCAAGCGATTGTTTAATTATTAAATCGTATCTAGTCTACGAAGCCAAAAAAAATTTGTCAAGGGTTTGGTTAGATATCTTGTTTCGCCGCTTCCTTCGCCGCATAGTCCTCATAGGCCTCTACCTTTCCAGTTTCAAAGCGGGGCATCTGATGGTAGAGCAAAGAAGTCTGGCGAAGGATATCCAAGAGAAAGAGGGAGCCCGTCCCCTCTCCCAGCGCTAAACTCAAGTCTAAAAGAGGAGGCAGGCCCATGACCTCCAAAGCCTTTTGGGCCAGCACGGACCGGGGCCGGTGGGTCGCCACCAAGAACTTTGCTATCCTAGGATGAAGGCTAAAAGCCGCTAAGGCCGCCGCTTCAGTAATCTGCCCATCCAAGAGGACAGGTCGTTGCCGGTAGGCGGCCCCTAGGTAAAAGCCCACTATAGCCCCTATGTCGTATCCTCCCAAGAAGGCAAGGAGGTCTAGCAACTTTAAGCACCTGGCTTTTGCCCCTTGGAGGAGGCAGCTAAGATCGGTCTCAGCTTTGTCTGCATCCGTCCTCTCGCCTATCTCTGCGTCTGTCCTCTCTCCTATTTTTGCATCCGTCCTCTCTCCTATCCCTGCAACCGTCCTCGCTCCTGCTTCTGCGTCCACCCTGGCAAGAAGCTTCTCCCAAAGGGGGGCGAATTCTCTCTCTAAGGCCCTTTGCCGACCGGGAGCCTCCTTGCAGTAGGTCCGATAAAGTTGAGTCAAAACTCCTTTCTTTTGGGAAAGTTGGTCCCGGCTCAGGCCAGAACCCACATCAATCCACGAAGCTAGGTCCTCAGGGTCCAAGCCCAAAAGGGCCGCTAAGACCAAAGCCGAAGTCGAAGTATTCCCGATCCCCATTTCCCCGGCTGAATAGAGGTCAGCCAGGCTGTCAGTTTGGTCGATGAGGGAAAAGCCGGTCCAGATCGCCTCCAAAACTTCATCATAGGACATCATGGGACGGACATCCTCTGGCCTCCAAGGCCCCTTTTCATGGGTCAGAGGCACCATGGTGCCCAGGGGGTGGACAATTCGATTTTCGATTTTCAGATAAGCCGGATCATCCCAAGCCTCCCTGGGGTCATAAGCACTCAAACCAAGATTCACGAGGTGGAGGTCCACCCCCTTATCCTCGCTCAAAATCGACAGGGCATTGCCCCCCTTACAGGCGTTGCGGACCACCTGGGCCGAGACCGTCTGATCGCTTTGACTCACCCCCAGGTACACCACCCCATTATCCGCCCCAAAAAGATAGGCCGCATGGGTTGAAAAACGAGGATCCTCCTCCCCCCTGGCCACGATCAGCTTGGCAAAAAGGTCCTCTAGCTGGCCTAGGGAGCGAATGGGCTTACAGATCTGATTCCAATTTTGTTCGACCAGGGCACGCAGCGCCGCCTCCTTGGGATTTTCTTTCGACACCAAGGCTAAAGCCCTCAACAAATACTCCAGCCTAGCTTCCCCCCAAGCTCCCATTATCCTTCCCTCGCTAGCCTCGATCCTGCACTGGGCGTGAGCTTCAACTCGGTCTACCAGCCTCGCCCAAACTTGGGGAGCTGCTGTGAGGGGAAATTCAACACAAGAGAAAAAACCTTGACGGGAGTATTTGTCCCAGGAAGAATCCGGGGCAGAAAAGCCGTCGCTATGGGTCCGCCCTCCCTTAGTAAGCTGGAAGGCCGGAGTGGATGCGCTGGCAGGGGCTGGCGTCAGGGTAGTAAAGGCGTTGACCGTGACCTGGTCGCCCCGGTCCAATAGGAGGGTGTCCCGCTGGGCCTCAAGGGTCCAGTAGCCGAAAATGGGACGTTTGGGGGCAATCACGAAAGACTGGCCCAGAAGGTCCTGGAAATGCAACAAAGACTCTCCAAAGGCCACGATGAGAGGATCTGTGCTAGTCGGTTCACAATTTCCAGGATCGGGGGCAGCGGAATTGGTTCCTGTAGGATCTGCTTCGGGAGCCGCCGGAGTCCAGGTCTCCGGGGCAAAAAGCTGGCGAAAAGCCGTAAAGGGAGGATTGGCCTCTTGGAGCTGGCCATCTCGATCTCCAGCCAGATAGACCAAATCCAGGTTGGGGGGCAAAGCTTGACGGGCAGGGTCAAAGTAGACGAGGGTCCAGCCCCGGTCCTCCATGGCCTGGAGGTCAGCCTGAAAGTAATTGGCCGTCAGGGGATTGACCGATATGCCGACCCGCACCGAGCGGCTCAGGTAGGGGGAAGGGATATTTTCTTGGCCTGCTTCCGCCCGGCGGGGCCCCTGGGGCAAACTAGCAAGCTGTGGGCTAGCGGTCTGCGAGTTATCGGCCTGAGAACTGGCATCCCTGGAGCTGGTGGACGGCCAGTCGGCACCCATAGAGCCTGCAGGCGGGCCAGGCAGGGGCGGGGCCTGGTGGGCGATGGCTAGAAGAGCTTCCCAATCAATGCGATCCCGGAGGGCGGCCGCCACTTTGGTCTGCCAGGCTGCCACGGCTTCCTTTTCCATGATGACACCCTTGCGGGTTTCCGTCAGGCCAAGATCTGGAAAGCGATCCAGGCAACCGAGGCAGGGCAGGCCTGTTTGCTCGGTTAAATAGGTCGCCAGGGTCTTTCCATAGCTAGGCGATACCCCATTCAGTAAATAGGCTTGGATAGAAAGCTCAGGGGTGAGATTTTGAGCCCCCAGAAGGGCGGCCAAAAGGGTCTGGGCCTGACTTTCCGGCCTGAGGACCAGGATAACGGGCGTTCTAGTGAGGGCAGCTATTCTAGCACTTGATCCCCGGGGAAGGCGATCTTCGCCCAGGCTCCCATCCAATAAGCCCATCACTCCCTCGATGATGGCCAGGTGCCCTCCTTTACGGGCCTGGCGGAGCTGACGGTCCTGGTTGTCCTGGCTGTCTTGGAGGCTCATCCGGGCCCGGCGACCCATCCGGGCTAAGAGGGCCTCTTCTGACCAGAGGAGCTCATCCAGGTTATCCCCCCGCTGCCCCGTCACCAGGTCTAAAAAATGGAGGTCCATCCGATCGGGCCCTACCTTGTAGGGGTCTACCGTAAAGGCCTGATCGAGTCCGTCAGTCCGGCTTTCCTTGACTCCCCGGGCCATGAGCCCTGCTCCCCAGGCCATGAGCCCTGCAGCCAGGGCCCCGCAGACCCAGGTTTTGCCCGCATGGCTGCTCAAGGCACTGACTAAGATCCGGGGATAAGCAAGGCCCTGTGAAGGCAGACTATTAAGATCATAGGATAAAGATATGGACATGATACTTTCCTTTTCTATTGAGAGATCTACTAAGCGATCTACTAAGCAATCTACTAAGAGATCTACTAAGAGATCTAAAATACTTGATTAAAATATTCGATGATGCGGGAAGGCAATTGTCATTGATTCCCAGGATGCGAGAAGGTAATTATCATTGGTTCCCGGCCTTTTCGCCCAAAAGCAGCTCGACTTGCTCGGTCAAGGCTTCTAGGCTGGGATAGACAAGATCCAGGGGAATGCGAATGGGGGGACGGTCAATTAAAAAAACAGGAATCTCTAAATGGGCACAGGCCTCCAGCTTCTCAGGCAAACCGCCCAAAATGCCCCCATCCTTGGTGACTAGGGCCCCAGCCCCAAGCTCTTGGAGGGTTTTCACGTTATCTGCGTAGGAAAAAGGACCCAGGCCGAAAACGAGATTTCTCTCATCAAAGCCAGCCTCTCTAGCTAATTTCAAGGAAGTTTCACCAGGCAAAATCCGGGCCACTAGGGCCTGGTGAATCTCATCAAGATGGCCTGCAAAAGCCTGGACAAAGAGGGGAAGCTCCTTCACCCCCGTCGTCAGGAAAATCGGTTTTCTTTTCTCCTGCCAGGCTTGAAAAGTTCGCTGGGCAGCCGCCTCAGGCGAAGGCAGGCGATAGCAACTGCGATAAGAAATAGGGGTGGGCGGGCGTTGGTAGCGCAAATAAGGAATCTGAGCCTCCCGGGCACTTGCATAGGCTAGGTCGCTGACTAAAGTGGCGTAAGGGTGAGTTGCATCAACAAGAAGATCCACCCCCTCTTCCCGAATCACCCGGACAAAAGCGGCTTGGTCCATCCGCCCTTGGATGACCTTTTGAACCGCCTTTCCTAGCAAATGTTCCCCCTCTGGGGTCGCCACCGTGGCTATCACCCGGTAGGTCTTTGCTAAACTCGTGGCGAGAAGCCGCCCATCGGCCGTGCCGGCCGGAATCAAAATCGTGGGACGAGCGCCCCGGATCATGGGCTTTGCGCCCTCTACTGGTATATTTGACATCATAGGCCCAGTATAGCACGTTCCCCTTGGGCGTGGAAAGGAATCTGCCCCCTCTCCTTGGGCGTGGAAGTGAATCCGCACTTTTTCCCCACAAACATAAATAAGGATCTGACCGGTCGCCAAGCGGGAATATTTGCAGGAGGGCTTGAAATGAGTTAGGATGGGAGAACTTTAGAGCAGCTCGACAGCAGGGAAAGAGCGGGTAGAGGGCAGATAAATAGCTGATAGAGAATGGATTGAGAGCAGGTAAATAGCTGGTAGAGAATAGATCGAGAGCAGGTAGATACGATAAAGTGCATATACCGAGTAAATAGAGAATGGTGGATCGTGCATATTAAAATTAAAAAAAACAGAAAAACCAGGAAAAGCCCTAAAAAGACATCGAAAAAGGCCAAGGCCAGCAAGCGGTCCCTCTCCTCCAGACAAATCCTCCTCCTAACCCTCATGGGGCTCGTCCTCGTGAGTCTCAGTGCCCTCTTCCTCTCCCAGGTCAATGGGGTCGATAAAGGGCAGCTGAGCTGGGGGCTGACTCGATCCTACCGGGACGATTGGCAAAAGAAAAACAGGCGTGAAGAAGCGATTCCCTTCCAAGACGAGGACGAGGACGAGGGCCGGTCTTGGAATGAAAATCCAAAGAAAGACGATATCCGCACTTGGGAAGAAAGGCAGAACGAGGACGATATCCGCACTTTTGTCGATCCCCTAGAAGATGCCAGGCCCGCTGATGCTAAACCCACGGATGCTAATCCCCCGGATGCGAGAGCTACAGAGGCAAGAGTCACGGAGGTAAGCGCATCCCAGGACCTTAGGGGCTCTGAGAGCCTGGATCACCCAGGTGCCATACAATCTTCTGGGCTTACAAAAAAACAGGAAAAGGCGTCTCCCACTTGGACCCCCTTTGCTGAAAATCCTCTCATTCTCACAAGTCCCGGCATGGCCAGCTATGCCCAGCAGCTCAACCAGATCCTGACCCAAGCCGGCCTAGCAAATAGTCCGCAAATGGCTTTTTTCCTAAAGAATCTTCGTACCGGCGAAGTCATCGCCTACAATACAGAGGAGCCTTTTTACCTTGCTTCTTGTATCAAGGTCCCGGTTGGGATGATCTATGGGCGAATGGTCGATGAAGGGACTTTGACCTGGCAGACCGGGATCCTCTATGAGGGAAGTTCCAGTTTTGAAATCAATGGCTATAGCCTCGCCCCAGAAGGCTCCTATGTCGCCCTCGATGACCTGGTCCGCACGGCTATTATCCATAGCAATAACACCTCTACCAGTGTCCTCTTCCGCTATTTTGAAGACCAGGGCCGCTACCTCCACACAGAAATTGACCAAGTTTTCAAGGTCCACTGGGCCCAGACCATCCAACTCAATATCGTAGAAACCAGCCATTTTCTGGAAGATTTGTACCAAAATCTCGACCACTACCCCTCCTATCGGAAGATTTTATCCTACATGCGACAGTCTACCACGAAGGACCTCTTGGCTGGGGGCGATATATTTTACGATTTTGCCAACAAATATGGGAATATCGACGGCGATTGGAACGATATGGGGCTCATTTTAAACCAAAGCAAACGGGCCCAAGGGCAAAAAAAAGGCGATGAGGAAGAGCCGATTAAATCGGCCTTCGCAGTCATCGCCTTCACCCGAGGAGGCCATCCGGACCTCCTCCCGGTTTTGGGAAAATTTGCTGCAGAAATCGCAGCAAAAGACCCTAGCTAAGTTATTTTACTGTAGATCCATCCGCATCCGTGGCCCCTGTAGAATCATCCTCTTTTGCCTCCGCTTCGGCTGCATCTTGGGACTCTTCTTCCTCAAGGAGGACCCGGTGGGGGTTGATCTGCTTTTCAGCTAGTTCAATCGCCTCAGCAACCATGGAGCCATTGAAATCGATCTCCGGCTTGGCATCAAAGTCCCATTTGGCAAGCTCTTCTCCGGTAGCCCGCTCCATGCCATAAGCAGCCTTGGCCATATCCAAATAGCGACGGAGAAAACGCAGGCGTTTGGCATAGTCAAAAGAAATTTCCAGGAGGGCGTCATGATTTTCCTCGCTGGCATGGCGGAAAATATGGCCAAAGAGCTGGTTCTCTGCCTCCTTTAAGGACAAAAGGCTTTGGTGGTAATCCATCATCGTCTGGTCATCCAGATACTTCACATCCAAATTTTCCACCGAGCTAAAATTTCTGCGCTTTTCTTCCTCGCGCATGAGTTTTTTCTTTTCTAGCTTCTTCTGTTCCGAAAGATTAGAAACTTCACGGCGCATCTTCTTACGCTTACGCTCTCTGGCTTTGCGCTTCTTATGCATCAGAGCATAATAAAAGTCCAAAGCAGCCTCAATGGCCATGGGGTCGGCCGATTCAAAGCTAGGCGGCTGTTGGCCCAAATTGAAGGGGGCTTCATTGTTGTCAAGGCACATCTCAGCAAAATCCAAGACCTCATCGATCTCCTTGGCATTCGTGCTCATGAGGGTCCCCACCATAAACTTCATCTCGTCCAACTTAAAACCAATAAAAGCCACCATATAATACCAGTGGGCCTGGCGGGTCGCATAGGTTTGCACCAGCTTTCTTCTCTCTTCCTGGATCTTGGCGGCTTCTAGATCCTTCTTTTTTGCCTTGTTTTTATTCGCCGTTTCAATGGTCCGTCGATTATTATTGTCATTATTTGATCCCGTCATAAGCAAATACTCCCTCTTTTCTTTTGCACTTTGATCTATACTTTCGATTGGCAAAGCTAGCGATTGCTATCTACTAGGTAATATAGATAAGAGACAAAGCCAATGCCTCCCGTCATATTCCCTAAGGTACAGGCAAGAAGGTTTTTGCCCATGCCCACCCAGGTGGGGTAAGAGGCGGCAGCAGCTACGTCGGGTTGGAAGATTTTGACGAGGCCAGCCATGGAAAATAAAGTCATGTTGGCCACACTGTGTTCAAAACCAGCTAGGACAAAGGCAAAGACACAAAGGTACATCCCATAGAAGGCTGGGGTTTTGTCCTTCGTTACCATATAACACCAAATGCCACAGCAAACCAGGATATTACATAAGATTCCTTTCACAAAGATGGCCAGGAAACTGCCGGAAGCTTTCCCAGCAGCCAGGGAGCCTAGATAGGTTAACATGGCAGGGGATAAGGAGGTCCCCAAAGCTAGGGTAGCCATCAGGAGGCTGCCCAGGAAATTGGCTAGGTAGCAGACGAGGAAAAGCTTAGCCATCTCCCCCATTTGGATTTTCTTATTAAAAAAGGCGGTTCCGGCGTACATATTGGTGCCAGTAAAGAGGTCGGCCCCAACCAGAAGGACCAGGGTTAAGCCCACACCAAAGATCCCGGAAAAGGCAAATTTTTGGAGGGCCTGGAGGTTTTCTTGGGCGCTCATGAGCTGGCCAGCTACCATGGCAACCAGGAGGCCCAGGCCGATATAAAAGCCAGCTAAGACAGAGCTGACAAAATAAGACCGGGGCTTAGCGGCCAAAATTTTCACCTTTTTCTGGCCGACCTGGGAAATTTGTTGAAATCCACTCAAGGGTGCCGCCGGGGCATCGACTGGGGGCGTTGTAGATTTGATACTAGACATCTGTCTTCCTCCTATTCTTATAGATTCCTTTCTGGATAGGGTACTCCTTCCAGATAGGGCCATACGGCCTGGAATCATCATACGCATAGCAGTCTATTTTACACTTTTTTCGTTAAAATCGCAACAACGAGGGAAATCAGCCCACATAGGGCCATGACATGGATGGGGGAAATTATAATCTTCAAGCGCTTTTGTGAAAGCTTGTCCAGCCAGGTACTTATGGCGTTTTGAAAGGCCAGGATCAGGAGGGCCAGGTTAAATAGGACAACATTCAGAGGATTCAAGTTTCCCTCCGGCCAGCAGGCAGCCAGGACCATGTCGATGGCTGCATTGGCAATCAAGGCGACTACCACGGGCTTAATCCCGCTTAAAAGGTCTTGCATGAAGTGAAATTCTTGGTATTTGCGATAGATATAGGCTAGGCTAAAGACCACTAGACATGGGACGGTGATGCTCCCCAGGGTCGCCAAGAACCCACCCAGGACCCCAGCCATCTTCATTCCTACAAAAGAGGCCGAATTGATGGCAATGGGGCCCGGCGTCATCTGGGATATGGTGATAAGGTCAGAAAATTCAGCTGGACTCAGCCAAGCCCTATTTTGGACGATTTCTTCCTGAATGAGGGGTAAGGCTGCATAGCCTCCCCCAAAACTCAGGGCCCCGACCTTTACAAAGCTCAAAAATAATTCCCAATAGATCATGGTCTGTCCTCTTTCTTTATCTTAGGGGAGGGCGTCTGAGTAGCAGTCGTTACATTCGATTCTTTTTCTCCCTGGCTTAGATCAGGGGCAGCCGTATCTAGCTCTTCCGTGGCCCCCTGTCCCCTCTTTCGGCCTACTAAACCTGCCAGCAAACCAGCCAAACCCGCTCCCAGAATGACCAAGGCTGGATTCACCTTACCAAAATAGATAGCTGCAAAACCAAGGGCCATAATCACCATGGCAAAAGTATTTTTCTCTTTCACAAAGCGGCCTGCCATGGAGGCCGTCACCTGACAAATCAAGGCAGCTACACCACTTCGCATCCCCATTAGGAAGGCCTGAATATAAGGGTTGGCAGCAAAGGCTTCGTAAGCAACAGAGATGACCATGAGGATTAAAAAGGGTGGGAGGACTGTCCCAAAAATGGCCAGCAAGGCACCCGGAAGGCCTGCCACATGGAGGCCCAAAAGGAGAGCCGTATTGATGGCAACAGGGCCAGGGGCGCTTTGCCCTATAGCCGTCAGATTTAAAACCTCCTCATCGGTCAAAAAGTGCAGTTCTTTGACAAAACGAGCCTGGAGGAGAGGCACAATCACATAGCCTCCTCCGAAGGTAAAGGCCGAAATATAGAAACTAGACCGGAAAATCTCCCAATACAATTGCCCCTTCGTTCGAGCGACTGGGGGGGAATCCGGAGTTTGGGAAGGAAATTGAGACAAATGGGACCTCCTCTCGCCATGGCATCAAGCACTGCCTCTAAAACCATCTAGGGCTTCCTTTTAAGGCTTCCCTTTAAGGCTTCCTTGGGGGCAGGGCCTTGGACACATATGCTATCCTAACACTTTCTCTTCAAAAAAAAAGGCAAGGAGGCAGGGAAGAGATAGAAAAAGGTAAAGCCTAGAAACATCATTTCTCCTGATGTTTCTAGGCTCGACTCCTCCTTAGAGTGTCCTCTATTAGGGTCTTACCAAATATGTAAAAGAAAAGATGGCAATTTCAGGTTGCGTCTTCTGTCACCGCACGTTCCTCACTGTTTCAAAAAATCAGCTATGTCATAATGAAAAGAATCATTGCTAATAGAAAATGGTTGAGCTCCATAAGGAGTACCACATTACTTCTGCTCTCCTTCTGTACCATGTTTTTGACTTACCAAACAATTTTCTATGATCTTATTTAAATCACATTCCGCAAAAGTATAGGGATATGTGTAGGACATTTCCGATACAATGTGATCTTTAGCAACGATCTGCTCATAGATCTCAGCAAACCGTTCTTCTTGACGAGTATAGTTTTTCGAACATTTGATGGTTTCTCCTAAAATTCCGTAAGGATCAGCATAATATCGAGCTCCCGACTTGTCATAGGCAACATCCATAAGGGTTGTAAAGGCACCCATGATCCAATACTCTGGAGGAGACTCATCTAAAGATCCCTTCAAAAAGACAAGAAGTTCATTGCCATGGGTAAATAGCGGATAATTTTTATAGGTTCCTTTAGAGCATCCATCTTGAAGCCATATAAATTTAGAAGCCATATTTCCTTTGAATGACTGTAACACTTCAGCTTCATAGTATGTTATCTGCGTTTCAAGATCCTCCTTGAGCCAATTACCAACTTTTACTCTAGCTACAGCATCAGCTTCCGAAAAGGCAGATTCAAACGTATACCTCTTATATAGGTAGCCATGAATAGTGGCGCTTGCTATTCGAACAGGAGGCAACACAATGGACTTTTGTGCGGATACGGAGGAGCTCGTTGCCGATAAGTTAGTTACTTCTGTAGACGCTAAGGCACTAGCTAGGTTTGTCGTAGAGGGAGCAGAAGTATTTACAGGACTCTTCTTAGATACTACGGACTCATCTGGCATCTTTTTACAGCTAGCTACAGAAATCATTAGCGTCACGATTATGAATCCCCAAAGATATTTCTTCATCTGTTTACCACCTTTCTTTTATCCCATCTCTAGACCTAGGATGCATTACGGCATGGTTTTCTGAAGATTGAAATGGCTAGTGATACAATAGTGATGCAATTTCTTTCTGGAATGCTAAGGCATTTCCTTTAGTTTTGCAACGACTACAGGGCAATTCATCTGGATTCAAGGACACATTCACCTATTGACAACTTTAAATATGATTGATAGAATACGGACCTAGGAGGTAGAAGTTATGGGAATCAGAGAAGACGTAAAAAAAATCAAAGCGCTTACAGACGCTAACCGTCTTGCGATCATGCTCGCCCTTCAACATGGTGAGAAATGTGCATGTGAGCTGCTTGAAGAACTGCATATTACGCAGCCGACTCTTTCCTATCACATGAAAATCCTGGCAGACAGCGGTCTGATCGATTATTACAAAGAGGGAAAATGGATGCATTACAGCATCTCTGCGGAAGGAGCCCAGGATTTTCGAGAAATGATACATTTCTATGCAAGATGCGACTGCGAAACAGACAACAGTGTATCTTGCGGTTGTAAGAAAACAAAGTAGTGAACCTATCTCAGGCAAAGGCAGTCTTTAGGGATTGCCTTTATAAAACACATATGCATCGATGAATTTAAATATATCTAACACAAAGGAGCAATTCTTATGAAGAATCAAAGAAAAGCAATGAATTCATTTCAGCGATATCTTTCCGTCTGGGTATTGCTATGTATGGCGATCGGAGTGGCAATAGGGCATTTTATCCCTGTCATTCCGGCGACACTTGGCAAATTCCAAATTTCTGGCATTTCAGTTCCCATTGCTATTCTTATCTGGATCATGATTTATCCCATGATGATGAAAGTGGATTTTCGGAGTGTGAAGGAGATCGGCAACAATCCGAAGGGTTTATTCATCACGTGGATAGTCAACTGGCTGATCAAGCCATTTACCATGTTTGGGATAGCTTACTTCTTCCTCTTTGTTGTATTCAAGGCCTTGATTTCCCCTGAACTATCAAGGGAGTATCTCGCTGGAGCTGTTCTTCTTGGAGCAGCTCCATGTACAGCAATGGTTTTTGTCTGGAGTACGTTGACCAAGGGAAATCCAGCTTATACGGTGGTACAGGTAGCTACCAATGACCTCATTATCCTTGTGGCGTTCGTGCCAATTGTAAAGTTCCTCCTTGGCGTTTCCAATGTAACGGTGCCCTATAGAACTCTTTTCATGAGCATATTCCTCTTTGTAGTCATTCCGCTTGTGGCAGGATTTTTGACAAGGGTCACGGTCGTGAAACATAAAGGGATTACTTACTTCGAGGATACATTCATCCACAAGTTTGATAATGCGACAACATTAGGCCTGCTCATGACGCTGATAATCATCTTTAGTTCACAAGCAGACGTCATCCTTTCTAATCCCCTACATATTATCTTGATAGCCGTGCCGCTCACAATCCAGACCTTTTTCATCTTCTTTATTGCCTATGGGGCCAGCAAAGCATTAAAATTACCGCATGATGTTGCAGCTCCTGCAGGAATGATTGGCGCATCTAATTTCTTTGAACTTGCGGTAGCTGTCGCAATTGCGCTTTTTGGAACCCAAAGCCCTGCGGCGCTTGCTACCACCGTAGGAGTTTTGACAGAGGTTCCAGTCATGCTGATCCTTGTTCGGATAGCAAATAAAACGAAAGCGAGCTTTGCCTAATGTGGACTTTTATTCAGGAACAGATTTTGGGAATGAAGTGGTTAAATACACTCATTGAACAATTGCTGGTCATGGCTGGCCTTGATGTAAATACCCGAATTGGCAGCAGCTTACAGTTCTTTATCTATGATACTCTTAAAATTTCAATATTACTTTGTGTACTGATTTTTATCATCTCCTACATACAGAGCTTCTTTCCCCCTGAGCGCAGTCGTAAGATTATAGGAAAATTTCATGGAATCGGAGCGAATGTCGTAGGAGCCTTGTTAGGAACCGTAACACCTTTTTGCTCTTGCTCATCTATTCCCATTTTTATGGGTTTTACAACGGCAGGGCTTCCCCTAGGTGTAACTTTTTCTTTTTTGATTTCATCGCCGATGGTCGACTTAGGAAGTCTTGTCCTCTTAGTCAGCGTCTTTGGCATGAAGATCGCTGTAGCCTATGTGGTCCTAGGGCTGCTGATTGCCATTCTTGGGGGTACGCTGATAGAACACTTACATATGGAAGATCAGATTGCTGATTTTATTCGTAACAGCAACAGCAGTGTTGATATCGAAACACCAAATGTAAGCGTTCAAGATAGACTAATCTATGCAAAAGATCAGGTTGTTTCCACCTTCAGGAAAGTTTTTCCTTATATCCTTGTCGGTGTAGGCATTGGTGCAGGTATCCATAATTGGATTCCTGAAAGCTGGGTGGAAGCTATTCTAGGTAGTAATAATCCCTTCGGCGTGGTACTAGCTACATTGATTGGTATACCTATGTATGCGGACATTTTTGGGACCATCCCCATTGCGGAAGCTCTCCTTGCAAAAGGGGCTTTGCTTGGCACTGTTCTTAGTTTTATGATGGCGGTTACCACACTAAGCCTTCCCTCCTTGATCATGCTAAAAAAAGGAATTAAGCCAAAATTACTGGGCACCTTTATCGCTATCTGCACACTGGGGATCATGATCGTAGGATACGTGTTTAATGTATTCCAACCTTTACTGATCTAAAGAAAGCAAGGATCACAAACATTCAATAACAATCCACGGACTTCCACCGTTAGCAAACGGCTGACAAGGAGGGCAAAAGACAGTATAATCGAAACCAGGGGGCAGACAAGGCCCCAGAAAGGTAGGTAGCTTATGTCAGAAAACCCAACTCCGAAACTTGAGGGCAGGAGTATTTGCTTGCGGCCCTTTCAATTAGGAGATGCCCGCGATGTCTATGCCTATGCTTCCAACCCCAAGGTGGCTAATCCCTGTGGCTTTGTGCCCGCCACAGTGCTGGAAGAATCCCAGGCCATTGTCCAAAGTTTTGTTCAAATTCGCAACCAATGGGCCATCTGGCACCCAGGAGATCGCCGGGTCATCGGTTCGATTTCGCTGGTCAAAGACTGGCTACGTCCCGACATGGAGACCAAGATGTTGGGCTATACCCTGAGTGAGGCCTATTGGAATCGGGGGATCATGACGGAAGCCGTAGGCCTGGTGATCGACTACGCTTTCCAGACCCTCCGCCTCGATGGGCTCTCAGCCACGACTTTTATCGACAATCCAAGGTCCCAGCGGATCTTGGAAAAGCATCATTTTTCTTTTGAGGGTGTCCTCGAAGAAGCCGTAACTTCGCTGGTCACGGGCGCTCCTATCCCCTATTGCCTCTTCTACCTGGGCGCCGAGACTTACGAAGTGAATCGTCGAAAAAATGCATCCCAAGCGGCAGTCCTTTGTCACAAAAAGGCATCTCAAGAGAAAAAGACCCCCCCTCTCTCTCCTGCCCCAAATACTCCCGCACCTCCTTCCCTACCTGCCTCCGAACCTTATGTTGGGCCTCGACTTTTCCCCTCCCGGCGGATGGCCCCCTCGGTGGAGGAATATTATCAAAAGGCCCTGGCCCAGGGGACCTATCAAATCTTGACAAGGGGAAGGCAACGCTTTATCCAGGCGGACCTCCTCGTAGACCAAGGCCTCCCCCACCTCTTTACGACCAAGGACTTTGACTACAATTCCAGCCACCATGAACCTCCCTTGGTAGACCTCAACCTAGCTCAAGCTGAGGCCCTGGCCACCCTGGGCTATGCCTACCCCAAGGATCTTCTAAGCCAGCTGCCAAAAGAGGCCAAAAAAGACATGGCCCAGACGCTGAAATGGAATGGAGACGGAGTCAAATCTCTAGAAGGCCAAGGCGCAGAAAACTTAGGACCAGCAGGGGGCAAGCTCAAGACTTGCAAAGGCCTATGGATGGCCTACCAGGTCCACGGGGACCGGGTGGTCTGGGTCGACCAGGCCAAAGAACCTGAAGACTTTGAGCGTCCGGGCTTTGCGAGGAGGATCCATAAGTGCGATGGGCTCCTGACGACTCAAGCGGGAACGGCCTTGGCCGCCAAGGTAGCCGACTGCGTCCCCCTCATCCTCTACGAGCCTAAAGCCAAGATTTTAGCTTGCGTCCACTCCGGCTGGCGAGGAACGGCCCAGGGCATTGTAGGTCAGGCCATCGCTAAAATCCTGGGCTTGGGGGGGAACCGTCGGAACATCTATGTGGCCGTGGGCCCCCACATTGGAGCGAAGAGCTTTGAAATCGACCAGCCGGTACTGGAGTATTTGGCGCAAAAAAAAGTGGCCCTCCCGCCCTTTGCTTTACAGCTCGGGGAGAAAGCGGGCCACGCTTACCTAGATCTGGGTGCCATCCTGATGGCAGATCTCTTGGCTTGGGGAATCGATGTTGACCATGTTGGGGTTCTGGACCTCGATACGGTCACGGAAGTCGACCTCCTCCACTCCTATCGGCGGGAAAAAGAAGCCTTTGGGACCATGCTGGCCCTAGGCGTTCTGCCGTAGGGGCGTGAACGGTGTCCTTGCGTAGGGCCGAGTCATGGCTTCTTAGCCTAAAACTTTTTCCGCTAGGTCGGCGACTTGGTCGACGAGGCTATCGACATAGGCGATGGTCTTTTGGAGGGGCTCGTCAGTAGAGACGTCGACTCCGGCCAGACGAATCTGGTCAATGGGGGCCATGGTGGACCCGCTCGCCAAGAATTTCAACCAGCCGTCGATGGCACTTTGGCCCTCGGCTTGGATCTTTAAGAGGGCTGTGGTAGAGATGGTAAGACTGGCCGAATAGGTATAAGAATACAGGCCGTCATAATAGTGGGGCTGGCGCATCCAAGTCCGCTCTGCCCCGGGATCCAGGACCACATCGTCCCCCCAGAAGTCCGTAAGAACCTGGCGGAAAATCTCGTGGAAATCTGTTGCCGTAAAAGACTCGCCTTCCATGGCCCGCCGGTAGACCTCCCGCTGGAAGGCCCCTTCGTGGAGGTGGGTCACGAAATTGTGATAGTAAGTATTGGCGATAATATTCGAGAGGACTAAGAGCTTATCCCGGTCTGACTTGGCCTCCTCCAGCATACTGGTCGCAAGGAGAAGTTCATGGCAAGTCGAGGGGGCCTCGACACAGTACATTGACATATCCTGGGCAAAGAGGGGGGCCTTGGCACCCACCATCAAACCCTCACCAGCATGCCCCAACTCATGGGCCATGGTAAAGGTTTCAGAAAGGTCCGAACTCCAATTGAGGAGAATATAGGGGCCGGCTCCAGGAACAGTCGTACAAAAACCTCCCGTACTCTTCCCCACATTCTGGGGGAAGTCGATCCAGCGCTCCTTCTGGAAGTTCATGATCATATCATGATAGTCCGGGCCCAGGCGCTTCGTCATTTTATCGATATAAGTCGCTGCCTCTTCCGGGGTTACTTTGGGAGAATAAGAAGGATCCAAGAGGGCCTTCAAATCCGAGAAATACATGGTGTCAAGACCCAAGACCTTCTTGAGGAGGCGGGAGTATTTGCGCATGACCGGGGCAAAATCCTTCATGATGACATCGATCTGACGGTTGTAGAGGTCCTTGGAGACTTGCTGGCGGTCTAGCAAATAATCAAAGACGTCGTCATAGTGACGGATTTTGGCCATTTTGACGTCGGTTTGCACGTGCTGGTTGTAAATCGCAGCGACCGTGTTTTCAACCTTGGCCAGGCCCTCGGAGAAGGCCTTGAAGGAGTTACGGCGGACGGCGGGGCTGGGATCGGTGCAATAGACATTCTCATAGAGGACGTAGGACAGGGGATAAGTCTTCCCGTCAGCCTCGAAGTCGGCGAAGTGGGTATCGTTGGATTTCAGAGTCTGATAGAGGTCAATCCAAGCGTTGAGGCTGGAACTGAGCTCGCTCAACACGCCTTCTGTCTCGGGGCTGAGGAGGTGGGCCTTCTCATCGATCAGGCGCTTATAGAAGTGCTGATAGGCAGGGTGGGCCTTGCCAGCGGCCTCCAGGACAGCGCTATCAACCCGGGGCAGGCGGGTCTGGAGGTTCGCAAAGAGGGTGTCAATCTCGTCGAGCTCCAGACGACTCGTCCCGGCGAATTTGGCCATATCCTGGTCGGTCATATCGGTCACAAAGGCCAGGTCGACGTAAGTAAAAAGACGGATCATCTCGGCCAGGGCCTCCTCCATCTTCTCCACGATGCTGTGGAGGATCTCGGGATCCTTTTCTCCCTCAATCTTCTCCAAATACTCCTTCGTCAGCCTTTCCAAGGCCTTTTTCGTCTTGCCCATAGCCTCCTGAAAGACCTGGCGATCCGGATACAACCGGGTCAGGTCCCAGGTCAAACTCTCATCTTGGGCGATCACTTCTTGTCTGCTTGGAAATTTTTCCATAAGCACCTCCTTTTCAATTTTACCCCCCAATTCTAACAAATATTCCCCTCCCCGCCTAGGGATTTTCTCCCGGAAAGTTCGTCAGCTTGCTCGGATGCCACATCTCCCTCCGGGGCGAAGGCCAAGAATTGTAGTGATTTATCAAGGCTCGGCACGCCTTTTGGGTATGGGAAGTTTTAGTAAGTAATTTAAAAACAAAAATCAACTTTAACTTGATTAAAATAAAAACAGGGCGTAAATTTCAAGTTCAACTTGAAAAATACGCCCTATAGCTATATAATAAATTTATATAGGAGGACTATTCAATGATAAGAAGGAAAATTGGAAGCAAACTATTAGAAATTTCAAAACAAGTTCCAGTTGTAACAGTAATAGGGCCTAGACAATCTGGCAAGACAACCCTAGTAAAAGAATGCTTTCCAGAATATAGTTATGTAAATTTAGAAGATCCTATTAATAGGACTTTAGCAACAGAAGACTATAAAGGATTTTTTGCAAGCTTTAAAGAACCACTAATAATAGACGAGGTTCAAAGAGTGCCAGAACTTCTTTCAGCTATCCAAGTTATGGTTGATGAAGATAGAGAAAAAAATGGCCGCTTTATTCTTACAGGCAGCCATCAACCTAATCTTCAAAAAGGAATCGCCCAATCACTAGCAGGCAGAACAAGTATTTTAACCCTACTTCCCCTAAGTATGGAAGAACTTGCTGAAGAAGAAAAGCTAGAAGAAGTTTCTGTAGACCAATTACTAATTAAAGGTTTTATGCCTGAGCTATACAGGAAGGGATCTAGGGATCATATAGTTTACTATAGAGATTACCTGAATACTTATGTAGAAAAAGACTTGAGAGAAATGTTAGAGATTAAAAACTTAGACAAGTTCCTAAGATTTTTGACCCTGCTTGCAGGCAGAGTGGGCCAAGTTGTAAATTTATCTGCCTTATCAGGAGAGGTAGGAGTTTCTTCTACGACCTTGGCTGAGTGGCTTTCAGTTCTTGAAGCATCATATATAGTATTTAAATTGCAGCCTTATTTTTCAAATATTGCAAAAAGACAAATTAAATCTCCGAAAATTTATTTCACAGAAGTAGGTCTAGCATCATACTTATTAGGAATAGAAACAGAAAACCAAGCCAACAGAGATCCCCTAAGAGGAAATCTTTTTGAAAATTTAATAGTAGCAGAAGTTTTAAAAAAAAGACTAAACGACAACCAAAATCCAAATATGTTTTACATGAGAACAGAAAATGGAGTTGAAGTAGACTTAATTGTAAAGAAAGAAGATGCCCTTTATCCCATTGAGATAAAGACGTCAATGACTCCACACAGGTCTTTTTCTAGGCACTTATTATCCTTTAACCAAGTAGAAGAAAATGGAAAGAAGCCAAGAATTATTTATACAGGAGAGTCATACCCACAATTTAATGGCGTTGAATATGTCAACTTTAAAGATTTAGAAAAATATTTAAGATTTTAGTCTAATATTAACCTGAACTCTGCACAAAAGTAACACTAAGAAGCTCCTCTTGTGTCAGCCCTCTAGAAATATCCAGACCGAAAGAGCTCAGGATGATCTTTTGTTACTTGGTTACGGCATGGTCCAGTTGATAGTGACCTCTGTTCCTGCGTACCATTTG
>CAKZWV010000017.1 GCA_937922005.1 uncultured Clostridia bacterium
CTCGTGAATCAAGATGGCTTCTATACCAACCTTGCTTTGCTCCTATCTGACCAATGCCCCTACACCAACAAAGTGGCCCTATACCAGGGAACGGACCAAAGACACTGTCAAGAGGTGCGGGAATATTTCGGATCCCTCTTTCAGCAGATGAATTCGATCTATCAATTTTTACAGGAACACAATCGGACAACTGGCGGAGGGGATTATTTGCTATCGATAGAACAGAAAGCCTACCCGGAGATGGCTCTGCGGGAGGCTTTCATCAACTTTTTGGTCCACAGAAATTACGCCGTCCAGGGAACTTCTCAGATCAACATATATTAGGATCGAATGGAAGTCATATCGATCGGAGGACTTCTAAATCCTATTGTTTTAGACGACATCATGGCCGGCGCATCCTTCTGCCGTAACTATGCCCTAGCCGACATCTTTTATCAATTGATGTTGATTGAAACGAATGGCATCGGGATCGCCAGGATCCGAGACGCTTATCAAGACTTAGCAGTCCATCCTAAGATCCGGCTGACCAAGAAGACCTTTACGATGATCTTGCCCAACTGTCAGGTTAAGGGTCGTTCGAGGGAGTAGAATCGGTCGGGCCATCGACGGTGGCAACTCGGGATTCTGCAAGGGTTTTGAGTTTGGTGAGTTCTCGGTCGGTGAGTTTGCGGTAGCTGCCTACAGGGAGGCGGCCCAGGCGGATATTCATAAAGCGGATCCGTTGGAGGCGGACCACCTCGTAGCCAAAATGCTCAGACATCCGACGAATTTGCCGGTTGAGGCCCTGGGTGAGGACGATGATGACCTTTCTGGGGCCGATCTGGCGGATTCTTTTACAGCGGGCCCGGTGGCCAAACATATAGACACCCTGGCGCATGCCCTCGAGATAGTCGGGCGTGATTTCATGATCCAATTCGACGACATACTCCTTTTCGTGGCCATAGCGGGCCCGGAGAACCTTGTTGACAATGTCGCCGTCATTGGTAAGGAGGATGAGACCTTCAGAATCCTTGTCGAGGCGGCCAATGGGAAAGATGCGCTCGGGATAAGAAAGAAAAGATATAATATTCGTCGGATCTCTGAGGTCAGTCGTGCAGGTAATCCCCTTGGGCTTATGCAAGACAAGATAAACCCGGTCTTCATTCGACCGGGGCTTGATAAGCTTGCCATCTAAGGCGACCTGATCCACGTTGGGATCAACTTGAGCCCCCAAGACAGCAGGTTTGCCATTGATGGTCACCCGACCGGCTTCAATCCAGGCATCCGCCTTACGCCGACTACAAATACCAAGATCAGTAAAAAAACGATTAATACGCACAGAAACCTCCTAGGGAAGGGAATATTTGTTACAGGGGATGGGGAAGGAGCCGCAGAGAAATAGGAGCGGTCCTTTGCCGACAGGTGGATGGGATGTTTAGGGAAGGGGGGTGCCTTCGAATTTATAGCCGATGCCGTAGACGGTTAAGATCCCATATTCGGCGGCGGGGGTCCGGATTATCTTGCGGATGCGCTTGATGTGGGTGTCGACGGTTCGGGAGTCGCCGTAGTAGTCGGCCCCCCAGACGGCGGTCAGGATGCTCTCGCGGTCAAAGACCTGGCCGGGGTTGGAAGCGAGGAGGTAGAGGATCTCGAGCTCCTTGGGCGTCATGTCGATGAGTTGGCCTTGGACCTGGACTTCATAATTGTCCATGCTGATTTCAAGGCCGGGGTAGCGGACGCCCCGGAGGTCATGGGGTGACTTCCAGGCAGTGAGAAGATTCCATAGAGACTTGACCCGGGCGAAGACCTCGCGGGGGAGGGAAGATTTGGAGATGTAGTCGGTGCCGCCAAGCTCGAGGCCAAGGATCCGGTCGACGGGATCGGTCTTGTTGGTCAAAAAGAAAATGGGGGTGAGGGCATTGTGCTGGCGGATCTCTTTGACTAGGTCAATGCCTGAAAGGCGGGGCAGGACGGCCTCGGTGATTAGGAAGTCCGGGGTGAGGCTATGGAAGGCCTTGAGGGCGGAATCTCCATCTTGGACGGTGTAGACCGTAAATTGCTCTTTGGGAAAGGCGGCGGTCAGGTCCTTGGCATAGTCGGTATCGGGATCTGCAATGAGTATTTTAATTTTGTCCTTCACCCTAAGACCTCCTTGCGTGGGGGAGCGTGGCGGAATTGGCGCAGCGGCATGCTCCTAAAATTGACAACGGTTGGCCTTTATTCTAGACTAAAAAGGATAATTATGCCAGGAATAGAGGCGAGTATGGAGGGAATGTAGATAAATATGGCTGGAAGTGGAGATGGAACGAAGAGGGAGCGGCCCTGGGCTTGGCTGGAAGAGATGGAAGGGGAGGCGCAGACTGTGGATGAGCTGGATGGAGATGAAGCGGAGGACTGGACTCAGCCGCTGGCTCGCCTGGATGGAGCAAAGGGCTGGACTCAGCCTTTAGTGCGGTTGGATGCGACGCTGGATCCAGCTTTTGCCAAATGGCCGATCAATCTTTACTACGAAGATAATCATGTTCTGGTGGCGGAAAAACAAGCTGGGCTCTTGAGCCAGGGAGATGTTACGGGGGATCCGGACCTATTGACCCTTCTAAAGACCTACCTGAAGGTCAAGTATCATAAGCCGGGAGAGGCCTTTCTAGGTCTTGTTCACCGCTTAGACCGGCCGGTTTCGGGGCTGATGGTATTTGCTAAAACCAGTAAGGGGGCAAGTCGGCTGTCGGAACAGGTTAGAACGAGAAAAGTGGAGAAGGAGTATCTGGCGGTGGTCCATGGGAGGGTTACTGGGTTGCCTGAGCTTCTGGCGAACCCTGGGGTGCCTGAAAAGCTTGCTCCATGGGTCGAGCTGAGGGATATCCTATCGACGGAAAAGCGGGGTGGCCGCTATGAGGTATTAGAGCCGGAGCTGGCTAACAGGCAGGGGGCTCGAAAGGATTGGCAGTATCGGCAGGTTCGACAAGATCGACAGAATCAACAAGGTCGTCAGAATCAACCAGATCGGCAGGGGCGAGCAAGAGGAAAAGAAGCTATTTTGAAGTACCGGGTTTTGGCCTATTTCTCAGGGAATGAAGGGCGCTTGGATTCGGAAAATGAGCCCGGGGCCTTAGCCAAAACGCAGAAGGCTTTCGAGAGGGAGCAGGGGGCCTCGAAGAGACAAGGGAAGCCTTTTGATGGATCGGCCGGGGCTGTTGACTTGACCCTCCTTGCCATCCGCTTGGTGACGGGCAGGTCCCACCAAATTCGCCTTCAGATGGCCCATATGGGACATCCCCTAGTGGGGGACCGCCTCTATGGTAGGTCTCGCCCCCTGGATCAGGCTGCGCCAACTGTGGCCCTTCATGCCTATCATTTGGCCTTTTTTCAACCGGTAACGGGAGAAAAGCTTCGTTTTCAGGCCCCGCCTTCTGATGTCCTGCCCTTTTCTCTCTTTGCGAAAAGGGTAAGGGTTTAACGAAGGGAAATGCCATCCAGTAAACAACGAGGGGGGCCCATAGCTTTTTTTTGGCTCATTTCCTATAATTGACTTGCTTTCCTGGTGGGCGAGGGCTATAAAGCCCGTGGGTATCTTGGATCCCAGCCAGGCATGATTGTAGAGCAAATGATACCAGAAAGAGGAGTTACAAATGGCCAAAATGAATCAGCAATTCACCCCCTATTATGCACCTAATTCCTCCCCTGCTGGAGGGGCGGATTCAGCCCCCAAAGGGAAGAAAGAGGATACCCAGGAAGCGGCAACGAGTGATTGGCTTGCCATGATGAGGAAGAAGAAAAAAGAAGCAGAAAAGGCAGGTGCTAAGCCCTGGCGGCCCAATCGCGAGGCGGCGATGGCCTTCAATATGGGCATGCAACAACAGAAGGACCCTGATAACTCCGAACAGAAGGTCGATCCGCTCTTTTTAGCTGGGGGACCAGCCCCGGCATCCGCTCCTGCAGGCGTTCCTGCCCGCACCAATCGCTTCGCAAATAAAGTTCAAAGCACCAATGGAAACTTTGTCCACGTGGATGAGGATACCCCGGAAAATGTCCAATTTCCTTTAATCTCCATGGCTCGTCTGATCTCGACAGAAGATCCAGCTTTGGCGGCGTTTTTGGGACAATTTGTATATCCTTGGCAGGCCTTAGAGCATATTGGAGAATTCCTGGAGGGAGAGATCAAAAAGCTCACCGACCATGAGTACTATTTCCTGGATAATCAGGTCTGTATCCATAAGACGGCGATTGTCTACCCCAATACTTGTATCGAGGGACCTTGCATTATTCAAAAGAATTGTGTGGTCCGTCATGGGGCTTTCATCCGGGGCAATGTCTACGCTGGGGAAAAGTCCATTTTGGGGAACTCCTGCGAGTTTAAAAACTCCATCCTCTGCGAGCATGTCCAAACTCCTCACTTTAATTATGTCGGCGATTCGATTCTTGGGCCCTATGCGCATTTTGGAGCCGGGGTCATCACTTCGAACATCAAGAGTGACCAAAGTATTGTCTGTGTTCGGGTCAATTACAACCTGGTGAATACGAATTTGAGAAAATTTGGGGCGGCCGTGGGCAATCACGTTGAGGTCGGCTGCAATACGGTTATTAACCCGGGTTCGATTATTTGTCCCAATTCAAGGGTCTATCCCTTGTCGTCAGTCCGGAGTATCATTCCTCCGAATAGCATCTATAAGAAAGAGGGCGTAGTGGTCCCCCTGCACTCGTAAGGATAGATAAAAAATGGCTAGGTTCTTCTTTTCAGGAGACCTAGCCATTTTTTTATAAAAGTTGGGACTGGGGAGTTTTAAAAAATGGGGTTGGGCGGAGTGCGCTTTGAGCTCCTAGTCTAGCCCAAGGTGCTGCCTAGGGGTTCGTCGTGGGCAATCCGTAAAATGATTTCGGGGTCTTGGAGGTCAAAGAATTTGACCTTGATTCCCTTGGACTCGCAGAGGGTAGCTGCGGTCGTATCCATGACTTGAAGCTTCTTTTGGACAAAGTCATCATAGCTAATGTGCTCCAAGAATTTGGCGTCGGGATAGACCTTGGGGTCCTTGTCGTAGACCCCGTTGACGAGGGTCCCCTTCAAAATATAGGGGAGGTGGAGTTCGGCAGCGGAGAGGGCGGCCCCAGTATCGGTTGTAAAAAAGGGCGAGCCCGTACCTCCGGCCAAAAAGACAATCCGGCCTTCTTGGAGATAGGAGAGGGCTTTGGTCTGCTGGTACTCTTCTGCAATCCGGTCCATTTTCACCCGGGTCATCACACAAGACTTCTTCTTTGGATCAGAAATCTTGGCGTTGAGAGCGTTGCTGACAAGGAGGGCGTTCATGACGGTCGCCAGCATCCCGATATGGTCAGAAACGGCCCGGTCGAGTTTGGTAGCCTCGTAAGTCCTACCCCGCCAATAGTTACCGCCCCCCAAGACGATGGCAATCTGCTTGCCTTCCTCGCTCAGGCTTTTTAAGACCTCACACAAATGATCTAAATACTCCGGATCATAGGGCTCTTGGCTACCGTTGGCTAGGGCTTCTCCGCTTAGTTTTAATAAAAAGTGCTCCATGGATCAAGCTGTCCTTCCTAAAGGATCGTTGTTTCCTAAAAAAAAGCTTCCCGAAGGAAGCTTTTTATTTCATACGATGGATTAGTCTTCGTGTTTGAGCTGTTTTTCTACTTCCGCCGCAAAGTCATCTTCTTTCTTTTGGAGACCTTCGCCCAGCTCGTAACGGGTGAAACGACGAATCTGGATATTTTCCCCAATTTTGGCGATCATCTCTTTGACGAGAGTTTCGATGTTCTTGGTCTCATCGAGGAAGTACTCTTGCTCAAGCAAGCAGTTTTCTTCGTAGAACTTATTGAGCCGACCTTCCACGATCTTGTCTAGGATCTTGTCAGGCTTGCCCTCGGCTTTGGCCTTTTCTCTTGCGATGGCAGATTCACGCTCGATAACGTCCTCAGGGACTTCATCCCGAGATACCCAGTGAGGGTTCATGCTGCAGATCTGCAGGCAGATATTGTGAACCATCTCCTTAAAGTCTTCATTTCTTGCTGCAAAGTCGGTCTCGATGTTCACTTCGATGAGAACGCCAACTCTGGATCCGTTATGGATGTAGGAATCGATAATCCCTTCGGTGGCGATGCGCCCCGCCTTTTTATCGGCATTGGCAATGCCCTTTTTTCGAAGCCAATCGATGGCCTTCTCGATATCACCCTCAGATTCTTGCAAGGCTTTCTTGCAATCCATCATGCCGGCCGAGGTCCTGTCACGGAGTTCTTTGATTTGAGCTACTGAAATATCGGTCATGGTTACCTCTTCTTTCTTTTTCTTGGCTTGGTGTTGCCAAATTACTGGTAATTCTCTTCGTACTCTTCATCGGTCTCATCGACCATCTGAGCTTCTTCTTCTCTGGCCAGGCTGCTATGCTCATCGGGCAGGTTGAATTGCTCACCCTCACGTCCTTCGATGATAGCGTCGGCCATCTTGCTGGTTAAAAGCTTAATGGACCGGATGGCGTCATCGTTGCCGGGAATGACGTAGTCGACACAATCGGGATCACAGTTGGTATCCACAATGGCTACGACGGGAATACCCAATTTGTTGGCCTCATGGACAGCAATGTGCTCTTTCTTGGTGTCGACGACGAAGAGGGCGCTGGGTAGACCTGGCATGTCTTTGATGCCGCCCAGGTTGCTCTCTAGCTTTTCATACTCTAGACGGAGTTGGGCAACTTCCTTCTTGGGAAGGACTTCCAGGATCCCGCTCTCATTCATTTGCTCGAGATTTTTTAGTCTCTGAATTCTCTTTTTGATGGTGGAGAAGTTGGTGAGAGTTCCCCCTAACCAGCGGTTCGTGACATAATACATGCCACATCTGGTTGCTTCTTCACGCAGGGTGTCTTGCGCCTGCTTCTTGGTACCGACAAAGAGGACGGTCCCATTGTTTAATGCCAGATCTCGTAAGAAATTATAAGCTTTGTCCACTTGGACCAGGGTCATATCTAGGTTGACGATATAGATATCGTTTCTTTCCCCGTAGATATAGGGTTTCATTTTAGGGTTCCAGCGCTTTGTCTGGTGGCCGAAATGGACGCCGCTTTCCAGCAGCTGCTTCATGCTAACTATTGCCATAGATTTTCCTCCTGTTTGTGCAATAAGCGGTGCTTAGGTAGACTCACTTTAGGATCTTTGCTTTCTTATCACCAAATATTCCTTGGTGTATCCTTGATTTATCCTAAATGAATGAATCTCAACAGGGATCACCGCCCTGAAATTCAGCGAGTCATTATAGCATAGCCTTTCTTCTATTGCAAGGCCTTGCGTTTCCTGGGCGGTGGAGAATATTTGTTAGATAATTTATAATGAAAGTCACAGTTGACCTTGAAAGAGGGACCCTGTCCCTCACAAAATAAGCCAAGGATTAAGCCAAAGGAGGCAAGTATGGCACGTATCGAACTTACTGATGAATTGTATCAGCCTTACCGGGAAAAAATGCAAAGGGCTTTGCAGGCCCTGGAGGAAGAATACGCCGGCATTCGAGCTGGGAGACCTAGCCCTAAGCTCTTAGAGCGTATTGAAGTTGATTACTATGGGACCATGACCCCCCTGTCACAGATGGCGACCATCTCTAAACCGGAGGCCCGCCAGCTCTATATTAAGCCTTATGATAAGACGACTACGGCGGCCATCGCCAAGCAGATTATGAATAGTGATCTGGGCGTCAATCCCCAGGATGAAGGAGACGGTTTACGGTTAATTTTTCCGCCTCTAACGGAAGACCGGAGGAAAGATCTGGTGAAGTCGACTTCTAAGCTTTGTGAAGATACTAAGGTTTCTATCCGTAACACCAGAAGAGAAGCTTTGGATGTTTTCAAAAATTATGAAAAACAAAAAGAAATCAGCGAGGATGAACTGAAAATTGTAGAAGATGAGGTCCAGAAGCTGACTGACGAATTTACTAAAAAAGCAGACGAGATCTGGGAAAGAAAAAAAGAAGACATCATGCAGGTCTAAGCTTGTGGCTAAATTCGATCAAGAACTAAATCCGGCTGGGCCGCCCCCTCAGCATGTGGCCATCATCATGGATGGAAACGGTCGCTGGGCTAAGAAGCGAGGCCTAGGCCGGAGCATGGGTCACCGGGCCGGTGCAGAAAACCTAGTCAAGGTGACACAGATAGCAAGGGACTTGGGGATCACTACCCTGAGTGTCTTTGCTTTTAGTACGGAAAATTGGAAGCGTCCCGTTGAGGAGGTGAATACTCTCTTTCGCCTAGCATCTGAGATGTTTCGCAAGTATGATGACGACCTGGTCCGCCATAAGGTCAAGTTGACCCTGGCGGGGGATCTGGCTGGTCTACCGAATGACCTACAAACGATCTGGACCAAGTCCAAGGCGGCTCAATTAAGTTCTTTTGAGGCACAATTGATTATTTGCTTGAATTTTGGGGGCCAGCAAAATATTGCTCAGGCTGCCCAAGCTGGTGTCTTGGACCTTATGGGGCAATTTCAAAAAGATCTGGCTGAGGGGGCTTATAGTCCTAAGGAGGGCCCCTGGGACAAGTCAGCTGTGGAGGAGCTCTTCGCGTCTCTCCACAGCCGGGTGGAGGGCTGTGATTTCTACGAGCTCATAGCCTCCCACCTTATGCCCCAGGGAGTCCCTTTTCCCGACCTTATCATCCGGACGGCAGGCGAATTTCGACTGTCTAATTTCTGGCTCTGGCAGGCTGCCTATGCGGAGTTTTATTCCACCCCCGTCCTTTGGCCTGATTTTGCCCGGGAGACCTTTGAGGAGGCCCTGGTGGCTTTCCACAAGAGGACTCGGAACTTCGGAGCCCTTCCCCAAGCCTTCCGGGAAGATAAAGACGGGGTAAAGTAGTTTTAGTGCTTTTTTGTCATTTTGAAAAGAGGAGAAGATCATGATCAAAAGAACAATTGTCGGCATCCTATATGGGCTGATTTTTGGGGGAAGCATCTTGCTGGGCCTCTGGTTTCCGAGCATCACGGTGGCTTGTTTTGGCCTCTATGCCTTTACCTTGGCCTATGAGTTGAAGGCAGCCCTCCATACCAATACCACCTATAAAGATACTTACTGGTCTCAGATAATTTATTACCTGATGGGCCTGAGTTTTCTCATACCCTATGCGGTTAGACCTGTCGAAAAATATATGACCCGGGCAGGCTTTTTCCCACCCTATTTCCCCCTGTCGGTGGATAACATGAAGATGTTGTACACAACTTCTTTCCTCTTTACGATGTTGGCTATCGTCTATGCAGCTTTTATGCTCCTCCAGGGTAGTACTGGAGCCTTTATGCAAATTTTAACCCACATTTTTGCTGCGGCCTATCTTACCATACCTTTTGCTTTTGCCCTCTGCCTCCTCGAGTCTTCCTATAGCTTTGGTTGGTTGATTTTGGCGGTGTTGACGGTCTGGGGGTCGGATACCTTTGCCTATTTCATTGGGTCAAAGTATGGGAAGAAAAAGGCCTTTGGGGCCCTTTCCCCCCATAAGACCCAGGAAGGGGTCTTAGCAGCTTGTCTCAGCGCCGCAGCCATTTACTTTATTTTTGGGGTTTATTTGCTCTTCTCCCGGCCCATGTCTTTTTCTCAGGGCTTTTGCACCCTCTTGATGATGACCGTCCTTGGTTTTATCACTGGGATCATTGCCGTATTTGGTGACCTCTTTGCCTCGGCGATGAAACGGTCTGTGGGCATTAAGGATTTTTCGAATTTGCTTCCCGGGCATGGTGGTTTGATGGATCGCCTAGATAGCTCGCTCTTTGTTTGGCCTGCGGTCTTTTTCCAGTACTTCTTCATTACGCAAATGATCGCTAATTTTAAGTACTAATGGATTGCTATTGAAGGAGCTTGAAGATTGACGAAAAGAATTGCCCTTTTAGGGGCTACGGGCAATATTGGCAGCCAAGTTTTGTCTTTGCAAAAAGATCTAGATTTATCTTTTCCTTTGATTTCCTTTCGAAATAATCTAGAGAGGGCTTGCCATATCATCGAGGAAGTTTGCCCTGCCTACATCTACCTCCATGACCCAACCGAAGCAAAGGTCCAAGATCTTAGGGAGGCCCTGGAAAAACTTACGGGGACTATGAAATCTGAAACTTGGCCCCCTAGCATCCTGACCAGGCCCCAGGACCTGGAAGAGGTCTTTTCTCAAGAGGCTTTTGACCGAGTGGTGGTAGCTTCTTCGGGCTTTGCTAGCTTAGCCCCCCTCTGGGCAGCTATCCAAGGGAAAAAAGACCTTGTCTTAGTGAACAAGGAAGCTCTGGTGGGGGCAGGAGATATTTTACTCCAGGAAGCCAAGGCCCAAGGGGTTCAAATTTTTCCTGCCGACAGTGAGCACTCTGCCATCTGGCAATGCCTCCAGGGAGAGAGGATGGATCAAGTCAAAAGACTGTGGATCACAGCTAGTGGTGGGCCATTTTTACATGGCTATCCGACAACGATGAGCCAGATTACCCCTGCCCAGGCTGCCAAACATCCCCGCTGGAAAATGGGGCAAAAGATTAGTATTGATTCAGCCACTATGATCAACAAGGGCCTGGAGGTCCTGGAAGCTTGTCGGCTCTTTGACCTCCCAGAGGATAGGATCTCCGTGATTGTCCACCCAGAATCTGAAGTTCACTCTCTGGTGGAGTTCAACGATGGAACTTTCAAGGCCCAACTCAATGCTCCCGACATGTGCCTCCCCCTGGCCTTAGCCATTACTTGGCCGGAACGGGCTGTGCTTAGCCCTGCCCCAAGCTTGGGGAGCGGAGCTGGCGAAGGAGTAAATGGGACGGGCCTAGCTGGCGGATCGGAGAGCCCCTTTTTCCCCTTTCAGTCCCTGAGCTTTCAGCCTCTGCCAGAACACCTCCGCCAGCCCATCCATATGGCCCGAGAGGCTATCCGTAGGGGAAAGGCAGCCCCGGCAGTCTTCAACGCCGCCGATGAGGCTTGTGTGGCCTATTTCCAGGCTGGAGCAATATCCTTTGCCGAGATCATCCCCACGATCCGCCAGACTCTATCTTACTTCTTACAGCATGACGAAAAAGAGCTCTTGGCAGCCTACGAGGGGAAAAAGGATCCTGTGTGGGAATATTTGCCAGAAGCTTTAGCAGATCGCTGGAAGGCCGCTTTGTGGGCCAAGGACTTCGTTCGTCAGCTCATCGTTTAAAATATTTTATAGGAATGGAGAATAATCGAGGATTTTTATGCTACAAACCATCATTGGAATTTTGACGGGATTGATCATCTTAAGCATCATGATGATTGTCCATGAGGCCGGGCACTTTTTTGCAGGCCTAGCCTTAGGTTTTAAGGTGAAATCGTTTAATATTTTTATGGGTCCCATCCTTTGGAAGAAGGAGAAAAATGGAATTCTTTATACAATTCGGACTTTCCCCATCGGGGCTTCGGTTGAATTTGACGGAGAGCTGCCGGAGGGCCTAGCTGGCGAGGGTGCCAAAGAGGATACGAAAGAAGATACCATTGTCGAGGCTACAGTAGCGGGGACTCCCGATGTGGACCGTAAACGTGGCCTCTTTTATGCCCAGCCCCGCTGGGCCCGGGCTATTGTGGTCTTTATGGGGCCTTTCATCAACTTACTCACGGCCTTTTTGGCCTTCTGCCTCCTTTTCTTTTTCTGGGGGACGGCTATTCCAGTCGTTGACGAAGTTTTACCTGATTCTATGGCCGCTCAGATGCAGGTGGAGAAGGGGGACAAGATTTTAGCGCTCAATGGCTATAAGATCCGGACCGCCATGGACTTTACCCTGGCTCAGATGTTTACCGACTCCAAGACTTTTGCCTTAACGGTACAAAAACCCAATGGAGAGGTCATAACCGAGGCGGGTGAGCCCAAAGCCAAGGAAGCATATCGTTTGGACGTCTACTACGATCCGACTCTTTTGACCATCACTGACGTGAGCCCCATGGGGGTCTCCCACAATGTCCTCAAGAAGGGGGATAAGATTCGGTCTATCAATGGCCAGGCGGTAAAAGAGGGCCAAGCCTTGAGCGATCTCTTGAAGGAGCCAAGTGCTGATGGAACCTTCACCGTCTCAATCACCCGGGACGGCAAGGCTATGGATTGCGCCGTAGAGGCCAAGAAGATAATGGTGACAGAGCCAGATGGCCTAGTTTTCCAGTTTTCCTCGCATGACTTTGGAACCAGTGTCTACCAGGGCTTTTTCTACCCAGTTTCTGTCATTGGTTCGACCATCCAAGCCTTTGGTAAGATCTTTTCCCGGCAATTGGCTCCCCAGGATGCCTTGGGCGGCCCTGTGGTGATGGTTGCTATGATGACGGATGTCGTCAAGGATCAAATTTCCTTGGGCGAAAAAATCATGCGTCTGGGGATGCTCTTTGGCCTCATTTCTGTTGCCCTAGGCTTCACCAACCTCCTCCCCATTCCCCCCTTGGATGGGAGCCACCTCTTCATCCTGGCGATTGAAGGGATTCTCCGCCGTGACCTCCCCATGAAATGGAAGGATCGTCTGAGCTATGTGGGTTTTGCCCTTATGATGCTCCTTGCGGTTTACGTCTTGTTCCTGGATATCCGCCGGGTCTGGTTCTAGAGGATCGGATCCATCATGAACGAACCCTTATCGCATGCACATTCCAATGTAAACGCCCTCCATAAGCTACCTAACCCGCTTGTGCATGAGCCCATATTGCTTCCAAGAAGAAAAACCCGGGCCCTCTACCTGGCTTATGGGCCCCAGCATGAACAGATTTTTCAAGTGGGTGGCGGTGCTCCCTTGTCGATTCAGTCTATGAATACGACGAAGACGGCAAATATTCCTGCTACCCTCCAGGAGATCAGCCGTTTGGCCCTAGCTGGCTGTGATATTACCCGGGTGGCGGTTCCAGATTTTGAGGCTGCCGAAGCTCTAAAGGTCTTGGTGGCCCAGTCTCCCATCCCGCTAGTCGCTGATATTCATTTCGACGCTAGGCTGGCCCTAGCTGCCATTGGGGCCCATGTGGCTGCCTTACGGATCAATCCTGGGAATATTGGGGGTAAGGAGAAGATTGCGGCTGTGGCACAGGCCGCCAAAGCCGAGGGAATCCCCATCCGGGTTGGCGTGAATGCAGGCTCGGTATCTGCCTGCCGTTTGGACCCTGAGGGCCGAGTGACGGCCCAAGGTCTTTGTGATGAGGCCCTGGCAGCCTGTGAGATTTTAACGGATCTGGGTTTTGCGGATATTTGTCTTTCCTTGAAGGCTTCTGACCCGATCTTGGCAGCTGAGGCCTACGCAAAAGTAGCGGAGGCCTGTGACTTTCCCCTCCATCTGGGAGTGACCGAGGCAGGGACCCTCAAGGATGGTCTGATCAAGTCAACTGTGGGCCTCACCCTCATGCTCGCCCAAGGTCTCGGAGATACCTTGCGGATTTCTTTGACTGCCGATCCCCTGGAAGAAGTCAAGGCGGCTCAAAAGCTTTTGCGAACCTTAGGTCTTCGTAAGGGAGGACCTGACCTGGTAGCTTGTCCGACCTGTGGAAGGACGGAGGTTGACCTCATGGCTATGGCGGCCCGGGTCGAGGAGTTTTTGGTGGGCATTACGGCTCCCCTGACAGTGGCGGTCATGGGCTGCCCGGTCAATGGCCCTGGGGAAGCCAAGCGAGCGGATTTGGGACTTGCAGGGGGCAAAGATGTCTACCTTCTTTTCCGCCATGGCAAAATCGTTGCGAAGTATCCTCCTGAAGAGGCTTTTGATGCCCTAAAGCAAGCTATTTTAGATTATGAGGAGGCCTATCGCAAATCATAGGGAAGGATCCCTACAAAGGATGTCATGAAAGTACTTCAATTTTTACAAGTGATGGCCCAAACTGTGACGAGTACTGAACACCGTGCGGAGCTTCGTTTCCTCCAAGAGAGGGCGAAAGCTGAGGCTGCCCTTGCCCAGCACCAGGATGACCTGGAAGTAAGTTTCAGGGAAGAGCCAGCCCCGGCGGACCAGGGGGAGGGAGAGTTACCTGCTTTTTCTGGGAAAGATCGGGCCCTTTACCTAGCTCAAACGGCCAGGCTTGACCAAATATCTTTATTGCCTCAAAAGATCCTCCACCTCAGAGCTTCCCTAGAGGGGCAGGTCCTGCAAGCCTGGTCCGAGAGCGCCCAAGGAGAAAATCTCCAAGATAATCTGATTGAGGCCGTTTTGGCCTGTGAGGAGGCGATAGGGACCTGGCTAGGGGAGGTGTTTCAGTTAAGATGTCATGACGTCATCTTGACGTTATCATCCCCCTTGCTTCCTCCTCTGGTTCGGATCTACGAGCCCTGGTTACGGGAGCACTTTGCAAAAACGCCGCCCTGCCTTATCCGCAACCTCCTCCTCAAGGGGCAAGCTGCCCTAGAAGCCAGCCAGGGGAATGCCTGGCTCTTACCTAGGAACCTTGATAAGGCTCTTGAGCCTATGGATGCCAAGCACCTTAAACTTTTTTGGAAGGCCTTTGGCCCCCCAGGCAGCCCCAAATTAACCTACGTAGGCTCAAAACTCCCGGCCAAAGCTGCAGCTCCAGCACCCTATTTTGATCATTTGAGAAAATTACAACTTTCTATTGCAGGCCCTGATCAAGGCGCTAAGCCCGGTCCCCTATCGCCATCCTATCCCGTTCAGCCTTCCGTCTCTGACGAGGGCCAGATGACCGGGATGGATGGCGGTCTCCAGGACCCCTGGCCTGACTATACCCTGGAGGTACCCGATATGACGGATGAGACTGAATTCTTGGATCTGCCAGAATCTTCGCAGGCTTGGGAAGCTTCAGCAGAGTCAGCTCCATTAGAAGGAACTGCTGGGGCCGGTGGACCAGGAGGATTAAGAGGACCAGAAGGAGCAGGTGGGCCTAGTGGAACAGAGAAAGCAGCACAGCCCTCCAGGTCGAGGGCGGCTAAGGTGGATCCCCAGTATTTTCCTGGCGACCTGCTTTGGAAGGCTCAAAAGAGCTCGTCTTCCAAGGATTATGAACAGATGATCCGGTCTAAGACCCTGGCGGATTTTGCTGACCGGGAAGAATGGAAGGATGCGGTTCTTTTTGTGGGTAAGGCGATTCTCGATGCCAAGAATGGAATCAAGACCTTTCAAAATGGGGAACGCTGCCTCATTAAATTTTTGATCACCAAGGGGAATCGGGGCATCTACGGGAAAATTTGGGCCCAGGCGGAAGACCAGCCGGTGATTATCCGGGCCCTCAAGGGAGACCGCCTACTCTTTGCGGGCCTTGCCTCCTATGACGATAAATTTGACCATGCCAATACGGTGACGGTAGAGCGAATTTATGCCTTGCCCAGTCTCAGTCTCCAAGACCTGCGGGCCATGGCTCTAGGGGAAAAAGACCTGCCCGAGGGCTTTACTTGGGGTGGGGCGGATGATGTGCCTGACGTCTACCGTCGCCTCGATCGGGCCCCAAAAAAACGTGTGGAATGCAATGCCATGTCCAAGTTTTCCGCTAGAGAAGGCCTCATTCCCAGTCCAGACCTGGTGAAAAGAGCCTATGCCTGGGGGCACCCTGCGGTCGTATTATGTGACCGGGGGGTGGTCCAGGGCTACCCTCAGGCTTGGGATACCTACCAGAGCCTCAAAAGAGAGGATCCTTCGACCCCCTTCCATCTCATCTACGGGCTGAATGCTAGGATCATTGATGACGGCTATAAGGCTGCTTTCTACCCAGAGGGCTTAGACGCCTTGGGAGGATTTGCTGGCCAGGGTCACTTAGCTCATGAGGGGGCCCTGCCCCCGATTCCGGCGGAGGCACCGCCTAGTGATTATGACCTCACGAAGGGTTTTGTGGCCTTTGACTTGGAAACCACGGGCCTTAACCCGGCAGAAGACCGGGTCATTGAGGTTGGGGCGATACGCTACTTGCCAGACCCTAAGCGACCAGGCGAATTTTATGAAGATGCTTATTTTCAGACCTTAGTGAATCCTCAGATGGCTCTGAGTGAGAAGGTGTCGTCGATTACTCACATCCACACTTTTGACCTCCTGGGGGCCCCTCTCATGGAAGAAGTTTTGGAGCCTTTTCAAGAGTTTGTAGGGGACCTGTGTCTCGTCGGCCATAATGTGTCTTTTGACCAGGCCTTCATGCGCTATGAGAGCTACCGGGTCCGGGTCAAGAAAGCTCCTAGGAAGTTCAACCATCCCATCGTGGATACTCTCCTGATGGCTAAACGTAAATTGGACCTCAACTCGTACCAGCTTAACAAGGTGGCGACGGTCCTCCACGTGCCTTTTAGGCAAGAGGACCTCCACCGGGCGGTTGATGACGCTAAGCTCTGTGCGAAAGTCTTTATGGTCTTTTTGCGCCAAAGTAGGGTAACGACTTTTTCAGAGCTCAATGCGGACTTGCAGGGGGTCCGGGCAAACTTGCCAGGGGACCAAGCTAGCGAGGAGAAACTGACGGATCAGGAAGGTTCGGAGAGCAAAGTTGGCGAGGCCGACCAAGTTGGTCAAAACGGCCGAGAGGAGACGCCGCCGATTGAAGCAAAAGACCCAGCCAAGGTCCTTGAAGTGATCCTCCTGGTTCATGATGAGGTCGGTCTCTATCACCTCTACCGCCTGGTAAGTCTTTCTCACTTGCAATACCTCAAGGAGGAACCGCAGATTCCTAAATCCCTCCTCCATTATTTTAAAGATGGTCTGGTGGTGGGCTCCGGAGGTAAAAATTCTGAGCTCTTTGCCTTGGCCTCGGAAATCTTCTTGAAGGCCAATAAAAACATGGACCAGGCCATGACGAACCTGAATTATTTGGATCGAAAGACGAGGGATCTCATTCGTTTTTATGATTATACAGAGGTCCATTCCTTTAATAACCTGCGGACCCTGTGGACCAGTGCCGATGAACAAATCCAGTCAGAAGAGGATTTTCGCCAGGTCAACCGCCTTCTTATTGCTTTGGCCAGGAAGTTTAAACTCCAGGCCTGTGCGGTTTCTGTTGCTAAGACTTTGGAGGAAGAGGATGACATTTTGATGAAAATCCTCAAAAAGGATAATAAGGAGAGCGATTACGACAATACCCTGCCCCAGTATTTTTTAAATACCCAGGAAATGCTAGAGGAGTTTTCTTATCTCAATCCAGAGGACCAGGAAAAGGTGGTCATCGAAGATCCCCAAGCCCTGGCACAGCGCTTTACCCGGCCCTTTCCGCCCTTCCCCGCAGGAACCTATCCACCTTCCA
Source organism: uncultured Clostridia bacterium (assembly GCA_937922005.1). Classification (GTDB taxonomy): domain Bacteria; phylum Bacillota; class Clostridia; order Saccharofermentanales; family DTU023; genus CAKZWV01. The sequence continues at coordinate 17,111 of CAKZWV010000017.1, forward strand.
TTGAAAACTCCGACTATTTTCTCCGCAATGCCTGTGAGAAAAAGGCCCTGGAGACCTATAGCATGGATGGGAAGACCCTGCCCGAGGTGGTCCAAGCCCGGATGGACCAGGAGTTGGCCTCCATCATTGATAACGGCTATGCCGTCTTGTATTACATTGCAGCAGCCTTGGTGGTCCAAGCCAATCGGGATGGCTGGTCGGTGGGGTCCAGGGGGTCGGTTGGCTCTTCGGTGGCGGCCTGGCTCTCGGACATTTCTGAGGTTAATCCCCTGCCTCCCCACTATGTCTGTCCAAAATGCCACTATTCGGAGTTTTTCACCAACGAGGAGGTGGGGAGTGGCTTTGACTTACCGGACAAGGTCTGTCCCCAATGTGGGGCCCCCCTTCATAAAGATGGACAAAATATTCCCTTCGAAACATTCTTGGGCTTTGAGGGAGATAAACAACCTGATATTGACCTCAATTTTGCCGGAACCTACCAGGAACGGGCCCACGCCAAGATCGGGGAGATGTTCGGGTCGTCTTTTACCTTCCGGGCGGGGACGATTTCCTCCTATGCGGATAAGAACGCCCTGAAGGCAGTTCGGGACTTTTATGCAATCCGGGACGCCCACCTGTCCGTGGCTGATATGGAAGCAGTGGCCCAGCGGATCATGGATGTTAAGGTTTCGACCGGCCAGCACCCTGGGGGCATCGTCATCATTCCCCATGAATGGGAGGTTTACGACTTCTGCCCTGTGCAGATGCCATCCAACGATCCTAGTAAAGGCGTCATTACCACTCACTTGGATTTTAACGCCTTGAAGGAAACCATTTTGAAGTTGGATATCCTGGGCCATGATGACCCGGAAATGCTGAAAGACTGCGCCCAGTTGACCGGGGTGACTATGGACGACTTCCCCATGGTGACAAGAGAGGGGATGGACCTCTTCTTGTCGATGGAAGGACTGAAAATCCAGGATCAGGAGTATTTGGAGAAAATAAAAAATTCGGCCTTGATTGGCTTGCCGGAGGTGGGGACGCCCCTGGGACGGGACATGGTGGCCCAGACCCAGCCGACGACCTTTGCCGACCTCATGCAGCTTTCGGGTTTGGCCCATGGGACCGGGGTCTGGCAGGATAATGCGCAGACCCTGATCCAGGATGGGACTTGTACCATTAAGAACGTCATCGGCTGCCGGGACGGGATCATGCTGACTTTGATCCAGTACGGGATGGAAAAGAAGATGAGTTTTGACATCATGGAGAAGGTTCGTAAGGGTAAGGGGCTCAAGGCGGAGTATGAGGATGCCATGGTCGACCATAAGGTGCCGGACTGGTATATCAAATCTTGCAAGAAGATCCAATACATGTTCCCTAAGGCCCATGCGGCGGCCTATATGATTTCGACCCTACGGATTGCCTATTATAAGGTCCACTATCCGGTGGCCTACTATTGCTCGTATTTTACGGTTCGGGCGAAGTTTTTCTCCGATGAGGCCTTTTTCCATAAGACCAATGCGGAGCTTTACCAAGACCTCCTGGATCTGAGGTCTAGGATGGCCCAGGGGGAGCGTTTGGAAAATAAGGAAAAATACCGCTATGTGGTGAGTGAAGTGGTCTGCGAGATGGCTTCCCGGGGAATTCACTTTGCCCCGCTGAGTCTCAACCGCTCAGCTGCTACGGCCTTTTTACCGGATGCTCTGGTGGATGACCAGGGCCACCTGGTGGATCTCTTTGCCAAGGACAAGCAAGTTCCTCAAGAGGGGGATCGGCATCCCTTGGCGATCCTTCCTCCCTTTTCCTCCTTGGATGGGGTGAGCGACAATGAGGGCCTAGCTATCGTCAAGGCCAGGGAGGAAGCCCCCTTTGATAATGTGGAAGACTTTATCAATCGAACGAAAGTGGGGAAAAATGCCTTGGCGGCCCTGCGCAAAGAGGGACTATTTGAAGGAATGAATGAGACCTATCAGCTGACTTTTACGAATCTTTTTAAGGATTTGTAGGTAAAAGATAGGATGGATTGGTGAGATAGAGATATCGTGTGAAAAGTCTAGTGTGAAAAATCCGGCTTAGGTGAGGAGGAAGGACTTGGAGGAAGAAAAGCTGAACGAGGACCAAAAGCTGAACGGGGACCCAAGGCAAGAGGGCCAAGGGCTTGAGGACCTCAAACAACCGGCCCAGACCCTGTATGTGAGCGTCTATCTTTTTCATGCTTTGCGGGACTTTGACCAGGCCTACACCTATATTTTGCCGGAAAAGCTGGCGGAAGAGGCTTGCGGGGTGGGACATTTGGTCCTGGTGCCCTTTGGCAGGGGGAGGCAAAAGCCGGTTCTGGCGGTAGTGGCAGAGGTGTTGACCCAGGCACCGGTCGTCGAAACCTCCTCCCAAAAGCCCATCCAGTGGAAGAAGGTGGCGGCCCGGGTGGGCAAGGAGCCCTTGTATACGGCTGAGCACCTGGCCTTGGCAAAGGAAATGAAGCGCCGGTATTTTTGCTCAATTGGTGCGGCCCTGTCGGCTATGGTGCCGACTTCTTTGGCCAAAATCCAAGATTTCCAGGGGGTCAATACCCGTTTTGTTTCGTTAGCGGACCCGGAGGATGTAGAAGCAAGGCTCGAGCAATCGGCCTTTCGCTCGGTCCAGCGGAGGGATATTTGCTTGACTTTGCTAGAAGAAGGGGAACTCCGCTTGGATGAGTTGGCTTTCTTAACGAGTGTGTCGGAGTCGACCATCCGGGCCATGATTAAGGACGGGACCTTGGTGAGTGAGGTCCGCCGGGTCAGTAAAAAAGAGGAGGCCCTGGTCGGAAATCCCAGTGAGGATGGGCTTAACCAAGGATGCACCCCCTTGGCAGGAGCAAATAGTCCTGAAGGGACTTTGGAGTCGCAAGCCGCTGGAGAGGCCCCAGCCGCCTGGCAGCCTTCGGGCTTGGAGGCCCACTTGAACCAGGCTCCCAAAGTCTTAAATCCAGATCAAAACCGGGTCCTGGAAGGGCTGATCACCATGTACCGGGAGCCCTTGGCCAAGGTCGGTAAGCCGAGGCCGGACCTGGATCCCAGGCAGAGGAAGGAAGGGGGACAGGGAGAGATCGGGGCTTTGGAATCCCAAAAGGGGACAGACGAGGCCCTGAAATCCGGAAAAGATCAAGCGAAGAAGGGCGGCGCCCTAGACGTAACCCCTCAGCCCCTTCTTTTGAAGGAGGCCCTCCTCTGGGGGGTGACAGGGAGCGGAAAGACCGAAGTTTACCTGCGCCTGGCCCAAGAGGTCTTAAAGAGTGGCAAGACGGTCTTAATTTTGGTCTCGGAGATTGCCCTGACTCCCCTGTTGATTGCCCGGGTCCAAAGCTTCTTCCATGAGGAAGCGGCGGTCTTGCATAGTCGACTGACCCTTCGGGAGCGTTATCAGGAATGGCAGGACATCATGACCGGTAAGAAAAAAATTGCCCTGGGGGCCCGGTCCGCCTGCTTTGCTCCCCTAGAGAATCTAGGGCTCATTCTCATCGACGAAGAACAAGAATCCTCTTACCGGTCCGACCAAAAACCCATGTACGACGCCAGGACCATTGCTCGAATGCGGGGGATCTTCCATGGGGCCATGGTCGTCTCGGTCTCGGCCACCCCCTCCCTAACCACTTACTACAGGTGCATCGAGGGGAAAAGTCAGCTCTTCCGCCTCCCCAGGAAGGCCACCTTTATGCCTCCCAATACCATCGTCCCGGTGGATTTGCGAAAAAACAGGAGGGAGATGGTCAATCCTTATATATCGAGGACCATGCTGGAGTATTTGCAAAGCTGTCTGCAAAAAGGCGGCCAGGCCATGCTCTTTTTGAATCGACGGGGGCATTCAAGATCCCTGCAGTGCACCTATTGTGGGCATATTCTCTCGTGCGATTTTTGCGACATGCCCTATACCCCCCATCTCAAGGTCCAGGGGCCCAATTCCTATTTTGTGCCGTTGACGGATCTGAGAGAAAATTTTGACCTGGAGTGTCATTATTGCGGGGCCCTCAGGAAGATGCCCAAGGTCTGTCCGGTGTGTGGGCAGAGTTTTTTCTTCCGCCGGGGGATCGGGACCCAACAGCTGGAAGCTTGGTTTTCCTCCTATTTTCCCCAATATACAGTGGCGAGGTTGGATACAGATACAAGTCGACATTTTCAAGAGATTATCGAGGATTTTGCCGCAGGAAAGATCCAGTGTCTCATTGGGACCCAAATGATCGCCAAGGGCCATGATTTCCCCCATGTTCGCCTGATGGGGGTGGTTTCGGCGGATGACCTCCTCGTGGGCCGGGATTTTCATAGCAGTGAGCGGTGTTTTCAGCTTCTTCAGCAGAGTTTCGGGCGACCGGGTCGGGCCCAGGAGGCGGGCGAGGTCGTGGTCCAGGCCTACGATTGGGACAATTATGCCCTGACTCACGCCATTGCGGGGGATATGGAGGGCTTTATGGCCGAGGAGCTGACCTATCGCCAGAACCTGGCCTATCCTCCTTTTGGCCACCTGGCCCAGCTGACCTATTCGTCGCCCGTCTCCCAGCATGCCTTAGAGGAGGCCATAGCAGGTCAAGCCTTTCTAGCCCGTTTTGCAAATCGTCCAGCTTCCGAGGTTGAAGTTCTTGAGGTCCACCGCCCCTACCTGCGCAAACTCAGATCTCGCTACCGCTTTACCTTTATGGTGATGACCCAGAATGAGGGCCTTCTCTACGCCCTCTGTTCCCAGGAAGATGCCCGCAAGAAACGTCCGGGCGTCTATTTGCGGATTGAGATTGATTAAGGAAAGCCGCTTTCTCCGGCGCCAGATGCATAAGCCCAGCCCGTTCCCAAGCTTCGGGCAGCCTGCCCCTCAAATTAGAGTCCACCCCGCCCCCTCATTCTTTCCTTATTCTTTCCTTTTCTCCGCCTTTGTTTTACACTAGCAGCAGAGAAGGGCCAGCCGAGCCCTAGCAGATACCAGTATTTAGTAAAGGAGACCTATGGCTAGCAGAACGATTGTAACCGTCTATGTACCGAATCACCGACTTCGCAGGAAGTCCAGAACCGTCGAGGACTTTAGCTCTCACGTTCAAGAAATCATTGCCGACCTCAAGGAGACCTTGGAGGTCTCAGACGACGGGATTGGCCTGGCCGCCCCCCAAGTAGGGGTCCTGCGGCGGATCTTTGTCATGCAACTTGACCCAAATACTCCTGTCAAGGCCTATATCAACCCCGAAGTGCTTTCCCACGATGATTATGCCTATTTTACCGAAGGCTGTCTTTCGATTCCCGGCTTTAATGCCAAGGTCAAGCGCCCCTATCGGATCCATGTCCGCTACCAGGACGAGGAGGGGAAGGTCCATGAGGAGACCTTAGAGGACCTTCCCGCCCGCTGCTTCTTGCATGAGTTTGACCATCTCAACGGCATTCTTTTCTTAGATCGGGCCGAAGAGGGGACCATCCTCAATCCCGATCACGAAGAGGCTAGCCCGGAAGAATATGAATTTGTCATCACCCCTGATGAAGAATTCCTTTATAGCTACGCTCCCGATGCAGAACTCAAAAGAATCGGACTTGAAGACGCCGAAACTGATGAAGAATCTGCGGACGCCACCGAACCTGCACCTGATGCCGGAGCCTAAGATGCCAACAGAGCTCCAAACTTTTAACCACCCTGCTTTCAAGGTGGTCCTCTTTTCTTCTTCGGATATCGCAACCCCCGTCCTCCAGAGCCTGGCTGCTGCCAAGGTCCTAGCCGGGGTGGTCACGAATGAAGATAAGCCTCAGGGGCGCAAGCTCAAGGTCACCCCCAATCCCCTGGCTGCGACCGCTGCGGCTCTTCAGGACAAGGAGAAGGCCAGCTGGCCCATCATTAAGACGGATAGCTTGAAGGAGGAGCCTATCAGTAAGGTCTTGGCCGAGCTCAAGGCGGATTTTTTCCTGACCTTTGCCTATGGGGCCTATATGCCCAAAAAGCTCCTAGCTATGCCGAAAGTGGCCGCCGTGAACCTTCATCCCTCCGCCCTACCTAAATATCGGGGCGCTTCCCCCATCCAAGCCGCCATCCTAGCTGGAGAAACAGACACATCCCTTTCCTTGATACAAATGATCCCTCGCATGGACGCAGGTCCCATCTACGCCCAGCTTCCTTTATCGATTCAGGCCAATGATAGCGGAGCAGACCTGACAGCAACGGTAGCCCAGCTAGCGGGCGAAAAGATCCTAGAGCTCTTGACGGCTGTCGCAGGTGGCCTTGAACCCTGGCCCCAAGAGGAGGCCCAGGCTAGTTTTTGCACGAAACTTTATCCCGAGGATGGGGCCATCGATTGGCAACAGCCCGCCCAAGACATCCATAACCAGGTTCGAGGCCTCCAGCCCTTGGTCGATTCTTATGCTATCCTTGAAGGCCACCGCTACAAGATCTTTACGACCCGGCTCTTTATCCAGCCCCCAACCCAGGGCCTAAAACCCGGTGCCCTGGTCCTCCTGACCCAGCCTAAACGGAAGGTCCTGGTGGTCTGTGGGGCAGAAAAGCCTGAGTTCCTTGAGCTGGTAGAAGTCCAAAGCGCCAAGGGGAAGCGGGTCCCCGCCTGGGATTGGGCCCAGAACCTCCCCAAGGACTCTGCCTTTGAATCTGCCTTTAAAGGTGAGGAGAGGAAGTGAAAATGAAGGACAAGGACCAAGCTCGGCGAAGAGCCAGAAAAACGTCCAAAGCCGGTTCAGCCACCCCGGCCCGCCAGGCAGCTTGCGAAATCTTATACCAGGTTTTAGAAGAAAAACGCTATTCCAACCATTCCCTCGATGAGGCCCTAAGCAAGGCCGAGCTTGACCTCCAGGACCGCCGCTTCGCTAGTGCCATGGTCTATGGAACCTTGCACTTTTTGCCAGCGGTGGATTATTTTATTACGCCTTGGTCTAAAAAGCCCCTGGCCAAATTGGACCCTTGGCTGCGGACCATCCTACGTCTTTCGGTATGGCAGATTCACTATGGCCAAGTTCCGGACCGGGCTGCTGTAAACGAGGGTGTCAACCTCGCCAAACAATACCTCCCCCCTTACCTGGTGGGCTATTGTAACGGGGTCCTGCGCAATGTCTGTCGGCACCCGAGGGAGATTCCGGCGGAGCAGGAGTATTTGTCCTATGGGATTCCGGCGGAGCTCCACGAGCTTCTCACAACTTGGTATAGCAAAGAGGAGGTCGAGGCCATTTATGCGGCCAATGCAGCCTTTGCGGGCGATGTAACCCTCCGTCTCAACCCCCTGCGGACTCAGGCGTCCGTTCTGACCCAGGCCCTTGAGGAAGGCGACGGCCAGGTGCGTCCGGGCAAATATTTCCCCCACGCCCTCCATATCGACCGCCTCGCTACCCCCATTGCTCAGACTACCGCTTACGCCCATGGGGACTTTAGTATTCAAGATGAGGCAGGTCTCTTCGTCAGTCAGCTGGCCCTCAGCGCCTTTGCCACAAATACTCCCCTCTCGATTCTGGATGCTTGCGCAGCCCCAGGATCTAAGACTTTTGACTTGATCGCTAGGCTCCTCCAGGGAGGCCAAAGCTTTCACCTCTGGGCCAATGACAAGTCGAGGACGAGATTATCGGCTTTAGCTAGGCAACTGACGAAGCTCCTGGTTCCGCCTTTTGTGAATGAAGAGGAGGCAGAAAGTCAAAAAGCAGCTAAAGACTCAAAAAACTTGGTTTCAAATGGAAAAGATAGGGATGATGAGGTTATTCAAATTTTTTCCAAAGGCGATACAAAGATTTATGTTGTAAAAGGGGATTGGACCCAAAAACCCAGCTGGCTTTATCCGATGGCTGAGAGCAAGGCCCAAGCTAGTTCGCTGCTAGGTGAGCCCTCGCAGATGCTTAGCCCAGGCCCCTTTGACCTTGTCTTAGCTGATGTGCCCTGCAGTTCTTTAGGGACCATGGATGCCCATCCAGAGTTAAGGCAGCGGATCACCAAGGCCTACCTGGCGGAATTTCCGCCTTTGCAACTTGAGATTTTGGAGCATTTGGGGGGGCTGGTGCGCCCGGGTGGCCTCCTCCTTTATAGTACCTGCACCATCAACCCCCAGGAGAACCAGGATGTAATCGCGGCCTTCCTGAAAACGGAGCTTGGCAGCTCCTTTGAACGGGTCCCCATCTTGCGCCAAGACCTAGCTTTTGGCCTGGATGAGGGGTGGGAGGTTCTGCAAGCTGGGACGAGCCCGGACAAGGAGAGAGTGCCCCTTGAAGACGAAACAAACGAGGCTTTGGCATCCTCTAAAGGCGAGATAGGGCAGGCAATGGATGCTCTGGCTGACCGCCATGCCACAGAGATGGCCCTAGGCGAGCTGCGTTTACGGCGTGATCTTGATGAAACTTCTGGCTTTTTTATTTGTCGTTTGCGAAAAAAGTCCGACCCCCAGCAGGTCCCAGGTCCAGTGGATCCGGATGCCATTGCCTAGAAAGGATTATTCATGTCTGAATCTTCTCCATCTTCCTTATCCTTGCCTTTCTTTTATGACCTGGATCCCCACCGGCTCCTCGAAGAGAAAGAGGCTTATGTGCCAGCCCTGGCTGGTCAGCCCCCCTTTCGGGCCAAACAATTGCTTTCCTGGCTCAATCGCCCCCTGCCAGAGGGGGTCCGATTTATAAGCAATTTACCAAAAGCCATTACCTCCGATCTCGAGAAGACCTATTCTTTTGCCCTTCCTGTTATCAAAAAGGAACAGGTCTCGAACCAGGATGGAAGTCGAAAATATCTTTTGGCCCTGGAGGATGGGGCCTTGGTGGAGGCGGTCATCATGTTTTACGACTATGGGGCCAGCCTCTGCCTTTCGACCCAGGTTGGCTGCCGGATGGGCTGTGACTTTTGTGCTTCGGCCCCCCTGGGACTGAGACGCCAACTGCGAGGCGGAGAAATTTTGGCAGAATACTTGCTTTTGCAGGAGTATTTGCATGAGAAAGTGGGACAAGATATTAGAAGAATTGTCCTGATGGGGATCGGGGAGCCCTTGGATAACTTGGAGGCCGTGGTCTTTTTCCTGCGCCGGGTGATAGAGGAAGAACCCTTTGGCCTGGGCCTCAGCGCCCGCCACATTACTCTCTCGACCTGTGGCCTAGTGCCGGGGATTCGCCGCCTGGCCGACGAGAAGCTGCCGATTACCTTGAGCCTGAGCCTCCATGCCCCGACCCAGGCTTTGCGGGAAAAAATCATGCCAATCGCTAGGTCTTACAGTTTGAAGGAAGTTTTTTCTGCTTTAGAGTATTATGAGAAGCAGACGAATCGGCGGATTAGCTTAGAGTATGCCCTTTTTACGGGGATCAATGACGCCCCCAGTCAGGCCAAAGCCCTGGTGAAGCTGATCCGGTCTTACCCCATTCAGGTCCATGTGAACCTGATTCCGGGGAATCCTGTGCCCGGAAAGCCTTACCAGGCCCCGGACCGAGAGCAGATTTACCGTTTTCAGGGGATTTTAGACCAGGCCGGGATTCCGGTCAGCGTCAGGCGGACCCTGGGCCAGGATATTGAGGCAGCCTGCGGGCAATTGCGGCGGCGAGCCTTAGAGGATTAGAGGAACGGGATTCTAGCAAAATTCCGGCGTCGTTATGAAAAGATTCGAGCAATCGCCCTAGCTAGGAAGTAAGAGATACAAAGGAGAGAGTGGACCAATGTCACAGGTTAAAGAAACACCAGCATTCACGTATGGATATCGGAGCGATATAGGAAATCGAGCAAATAATCAAGACTCGATTGCCATTCGCTACCAGCCTCAGGGGATCCCCGGCGTCTTCATTGTGGCCGATGGCATGGGGGCTTATGAGCATAGTGAATATGCTAGTCAGTTGGCCAGCAAATACTGCGCCGACAACCTGATCAATGATATTGCTGTCGATGACTCCCAGCGGAGCGTCCAGATGAAGATCTTAGAGACTATCTATAAGGTGAATAACATCATCTATAACAAGTCTCAAAGCTCTCCGGCCTATGCGGGAATTGGTACCACCTTGACTATTTTCTTGCTTTTAGAGGGGCGGGCCTACATTGCCAATGTCGGAGATTCTCGCTGTTATCTCATCCGGAACGGAATTTTGGTCCCCCTATCCGTGGACCATACCCTGGCACAAAAGATGGTGGACGCCCAATTGATCAACAAAGACCAGGCCCTCAACCACCCCAATAAAAACGTGTTGACGAGGGCGGTGGGGAGCACGGAGAGTGTCCATCCGGACATTGTGGAGTTGACTTACGAGCCCCATGACCGGATTTTGTTGAGTTCAGATGGCCTGCATGGCTATGTGCAGGAAGATTTAATTGAAAATGCCTTTACAGTGGGGGGCGACGCCCAGGAAGTGGCCGATGCCCTGGTCAACCTAGCCCTAGCAACCGGAGGAAATGATAATGTATCAGTACTTACCGTCTTCCTCCGTTAGGTTTTTGGGTTTTTGTGGGGCCCCTTGCTGGGCCCCCATCCGGGGCGCAAGCGGAGGAGAGAAAAAAAGAGGGGGATTATTTGCTGACTTAAAAATAGCTCGGCCTATGCCTGCGCGGTCCGTATCTCCTAAGTCTGTGACCTCACAAGCTGCGTCTCTTAGACCTGCGCCAGCTAAATTGGCAGTATCTAAGCCTGTAAGCTCACAGGCTACGCCTCCTAGACCTGCTCCTACTCAATCGGCAGCATCTAAGCCTGCCGTCTCACAAGTAGCCGCAGCCCAACCAGCGCCGGCAAAATCGGTGCCGCCACCATCCTCTGGACGGGAGAAACGTAGGTCTGTGCCACCGCTTAGCCCAATTCCGAGCTCAAGACCAGCGGCTCGTCCAAAGCCGTTGGCTCGTCCGACGGCGGTTGGACAGGGTCAGCCCCCGAGGCCAGTGCCGGCTAGTCATAAGGATGGGGAGATTTTGCCCAATGGGACTTGGGTCAAGAACCGCTATGAGATTATTTCCCTTATAGGTCAGGGGGGAATGGCAGAGGTTTACCTGGCTTATGACCATGAGGACCAGCAGTCAGTGGCCTTAAAGATCTTGTCTCATAAGCTTTTAGAAGAGAAGGAGTGGCACCTGCGTTTTACGAGAGAAGCTAAGATGATGACTTCTTTCTCGGATACGAATTTTGTCAAGATATTTAACTATGGGCAGGATGGTGATCTGAGTTTCATTGCAATGGAGTATGTTAAGGGATCTACTTTGAAATCTCTGATCCAGCAAGAAAAGTATATCATGTCCAAGATGGCCTCTTCCTTAGCTATTCAGATTGCAGCAGGACTCAAGACCGTCCATGACCACGGAACGGTTCACTTGGATATTAAGCCCCAAAATATTCTCTTAGACCAGAATATGGTGGCTAAGATTACGGATTTCGGGATTGCCCATGCGGCCATTTCAAATCATGGTTCCATCGATGATACTCCCCTGGGCTCCCTCCAATATATTTCTCCGGAGCAGATCATGGGAGAGCCGGTGAGTGGGCGAAGTGATATCTATTCTCTGGGGCTGACTCTCTATGAGATGATCACCGGGGTTTTGCCCTTTCCAAAATATAAGGATGATCGGCAGCTGATCCAGCTACAGCTCCATAACATGCCTAGACGCCCTCGAGATATCCGTCCAGAGGTTTCCCAGGGAATGGAGGACATTATTTTAAAGTGCATCCAAAAGCATCCCGATGACCGCTATCAGACTATGGAGGACCTGATCCTAGATTTGGAACGCTTCCGGGAGTCTCCACACAATAGGGTGGGGCTTTCGAACCACCAGGCTATTAACCCCTGGAATGCTGACCTCCCGGAGGAGGCCGTAATGGACGGCCAACATTATGGGAATATTAAGCTCTTTACCAGCCAGGTCCAGCATACCCAAAACACCAGGGTCGCCTCTTATTTCTTTTTCCTCATTTTGGTGAGCGTCCTCCTCTATATGCTCTATAGCTTAGCAGTCCAGGCCTATGGGAGTTTGGGAACATTTGGGGCTTTTACCCATTCTAAAAAAGGAGATAATATTTTTGTCGTAGGAAACTATGTCGGCAAGCATATTGAAGAAATCCAAGAGGCCTTGAATCAGTATAATATTGTGCCGGAAGTTGTCTTTGCCAATAATGATTCTGTGAAATCTGGTTTCGTCTTTGCCCAAGATCCCCCCCAGGGACTGAAGATCCCCATGCAAGAATTGACCATTACTCTTACCGTGAGTCAGGGAAAGGAGCGGATTGAGGTTCCTTACGTGGATAACCTTCCCATGGAAGAAGCGAAAAAGATGCTAAAAGACAAGGGCTTTAACCTCCTGGAGAAGCGGGAATATTCGCCAAACGTTATGAAAGATAAGGCGATTCGGACTGACCCGCCTGGAGGAACCCTCTTGCCCTTGCATGACAATGTGACTCTCTATGTCTCGGATGGACAGTCGGAAGCTTTGGTCCCAGACCTTGTGGGTCTGGGTTGGCGAGAGGCCGAGGAATTCTGTAAAAAGAACAATATCCGCTTGGTGGGCTTACCCTTAAGTGACCATAAGGATCAGATCGACTTCCAGGACTTTGTGACCGACGAAGGCAAACACCCCTTGCACGACTATGAGGTCCACCAAGTCTCTCAGCAGGTCAGCTTCATCGTTCAGCAAGCGTCCAAGCCCGGTACTAAAGTGGCGGCGGGGACCCAGCTCATGGTCATTTATGGGGCTGAAGAGGACGCCAAGTATATTGTTCAGCTAAAAGAAGCTGTCAAAGAGCAGTCCTCAACAAAACCTAGAGATAACGGTCGAAGTGGGAGCCAAGATAAGCCTCAAAAGGGCTATCTGCGCAACTATGCGGGGATGAAATGGCCTCAGGTCCGTGACGAGTTAAATCAGATGGGAATTGGACCGGATAATATCGAATTACAGAGAATGGATGAATCGATTGCCCATGACAGCCTCTATGTAGTCCGCCAGTCTATCCCTGGAGGTAGTCAGGTCCGACCGGGGACAACCATCCGTTTCATCCTTGGTACCTATGACCAGTACCTGCACGATAAGGTGGAAATAACAAGGCAAACAGAGCCCAGCTCCGACTCAAACCAGGCTCCGCCAGCAAACAACGGAGATGGTCCCCAGTCCCCTTTGACCCCCTAGGAACCCTGGAAAAAATAACTGGTCTTTGTTATACTCTAAGTATTGCCGGGATGGGTGGTGGTTGCGCCTTGGAAGGATAGAGCTTTCACGCTTGTTGGGAGCTTTTCAGAGGAAACCCTACCGAGCCTGGGCCCTTTGATTTGGAAGATATGTGGAGGTTTCTATGAATTTACATAAACGTAGAGGAAGCAGAATGAGGGGAAGAGGCCTAGCCTTAGCCCTGATTTTAGTCCAGACGCTGACAGCGTTTGGTCTTGTTTCTTGCGGTAGTAACGTCTTGACTCCCGGTGCAACCGGAGATACTGGCAATTATGTTAAGATCGGACTGGTTGAGCCATTTACAGGAGATTCAGCTGGCTTAGGTCAAGGCGAGCTCAATGGCTTTTATCTGGCAAACCGCCTACGTCCAACCGTCCTTCAGGGGCAAGAGGTGAGGATAACCACCCTGGACTCTCAGTCTGACCAAAACATTGCCAGTGGCGTTGCCGAGCAGCTTGTCGAGAGTGATAAGGTATCTATCCTTGCTGGTGGTTTTAACTCGAGTGTTGCCCTTCCCATTTCGGTTGTGGCGAACCGGAAGAAAATTCCTTATGTCTCCATTTCATCCACGGTTCCCCAGATTACCCAAAATAATATCTGGGCCTACCGAGTCTGCTATACAGACGACTATCAGGGGCGAATGGCAGCACACTTTGTGACTAAGCAAAAAAATCCTGACGGGACGCCAAAATACAAGAGGATCGCTGTTACTTATAACTCCGACACTTATTCGGAAGGAAACGCTTCCTTCTTCAAAAACTCCGTCGCCGATGACCTGGGCCCCGATGCGATCACCTATTACGACTTCTTCTTAACGGAGCCACCTACAGACTTATCTAAGGATCGCTACTTTATTGAAGATATCAAGCGGATTGCAGCCACTAACCCCGACCTCATCTTCATCCCTGCTACCCCTAAGGATGGGGCTAACTTCATCGAGCAATGTCAGATCCCGGAAATCACGAAAGAATTTCCTGACTTCCACCCTGTATTCTTGTTGACTGATGACGCTTATAACCCGGACTTTTTGAAGTATGGCGGTAAGAAAATCGAAGGGGTCTATTGCACAACTGCTTTCTATCCCATGGATGATGCCTCCGATGTTGCCAAAGAATTTATCCAGGTCTACCGTGATTATTATAAGGACGACCCGGACTCGGACGCAGCTTTGGGCTTTGATGCCTACAACTTTATCTGTGACGCCATCGAGCGGGCTGGGACCACAGAACCCAACGCCGTGCGAAAAGCCATGGCCCAGACCTATCAGTTCGGCGGAGTGACCGGGTCCATTACTATGGATGAAAAAGGTACTCCACCTAAGCCTCTCTATGTGTTGAGCGTGAAAAATGGTAGCTTTGTCTATGAGGATTATATTCCCCCCGAGACAAATGAAGATTAACAAGGTTTTGTAAGGGGCCTAGGGCCTGTGACGGAGGGTCAGAGTGAGATCTTTGGTTCGATCCTGAGATACCGGCAGATAAGTCGGAAGGACCGGTCCAAGTATCCACCCTGATCCTTTTTTGTGGATGTATTTTTCATATGAACTTACCCATAACCTCCTAGACCCTCCAAGAATCAGCCTTCATCCTATAAAATCATATAATCAAATAAAATCATTAACACCAATCAATTTTTAAAATCTCACACCCCTATCGACTCTTAGTAGAAAGGACCCTGGCGTGGACAATAAAACAAGTAAAAAAAACTGGCTGACCAGCGAGACTCCTCTCATTGCCCCTTCATTATTGTCGGCTGATTTTACGAATTTATCATCTTCGATGGCCTTGATTGAAGATGAAGTGGATATCTGGCACTTTGATGCCATGGATGGACATTTTGTAGAAAACATTAGTTTTGGGCCTCCCATCTTAAAGGCCGTACGCAAATTATCGGCTAAGCCCATCGATGCCCATCTGATGCTTTCTCGCCCTCAAGATTACCTAGAAGCCTTCGCTAAGGCTGGGGCTGATGGGATTTCTATCCACGTGGAGGTAGCCACCCACGGCCATGCCTTGGTCGCTAAACTTCATGACCTAGGCGTCAAGGCGGGGGTGGTATTGAATCCAGCTACTTCTTTGGAAGCAATAAGAGAGTATTTGCCCCTGGTGGATTATGTGCTTTTAATGTCGGTAAATCCGGGTTTTGGCGGCCAGTCCTTTATCCCGCAGACCCTCGATAAAATTCGACGCTTAAAGAGCTGGATTGATGATCTAGGCCTTGATGTCCGGATCGAGGTCGACGGGGGAATCAACCGCCATAATTTGCCGGATGTGTTGGAGGCCGGAGCAGACCTGATTGTGGCAGGTTCGGCCATCTTTGGGGCACCAGACCCCTTAGAGGAGCTCCGGACCATGAAGGACCTGGCCCGACAAGCAGCCAAGGCAAGATAGAGAATAGGAGAATAGAAATATGGACGAACAAAAGATCAATATTGTAGATTTTCTGGCGGACCGGGGCTATGTGGCCCAGTCCAATAAGCTCGATGAGCTGAAGGAATATTTGTCAACTCCAGGCCGCTACTTCTATGTGGGCTTTGACCCGACGGCAGATAGTTTGCACGTGGGCCACTTGGTCCAATTGGTGGCCATGCGTCGCCTAAAGATGGCTGGCCACAAGCCGATCGCCCTCCTCGGTGGGGCGACTGGGAAGATTGGCGATCCTTCGGGACGGCAAGATCTTCGCAAGGTCCTGACCTATGACCAGGTAGAGCACAATGTAGCAGGCATCAGCAAGCAGATTAAGAAGATCCTTGACCTCAAGGAGGGAGAGGGGCTCATTAGCAACAATGCCGACTGGCTGGATGACCTGCATTATCTAGATTTCCTCCGGGAGGTAGGGGTGTGCTTCAGCGTCAATAAGATGTTGACTGCTGAGTGTTACAAGAGCCGCCTAGAAGTAGGACTGACCTTCCTCGAATTTTCCTACATGCTTTTGCAGGCCTATGACTTTTATCACCTCTTCCAAGAACATGGTTGCCGACTCCAATGCGGGGGCAATGACCAGTGGTCCAATCTCCTGGCTGGAGCCGATCTTATCCGCCGCAAAGAGGGTGAAGAGGCATACGTGCTGACCTTCAACCTTCTGACGACGGCAAGTGGCAGTAAAATGGGCAAATCTGCCCAGGGTGCTATCTGGCTCGATCCCGACCAGTGCAGCCCCTATAATCTATATCAGTATTTCCGCAACTGTGACGACCGCGATGTCATCAAATTCATGAATCTTTTGACTCTCATGCCTTCCGAAGAAATCGCCAAATACTCCCAGCTCGAAGGCCAGGATCTCAATCAAGCCAAGGAGCGTCTTGCTTTTGAGGTCTGTACGCTCGTCCACAGTGAGGAAGCTGCCAAAGAGGCAGAAGCTACTGCCAAAAAGCTCTTTGCCTCTACCGTCAATACGGACGATCTAGATAAGACCCCAATTACAAAGGCTCAGCTGACTGACCTTAACCTGGTTGATTTTCTTAAAGAATTTAAGGTCGTGCCCTCAAAGAGTGAAGGACGCCGTATGATCGACCAAGGCGGGATCTATCTCAACGACCAGGCAGCTAGCGATCCCAACGCCCACTTAACGGAAGCTGATTTCCCAGATGGGGTTTTGACCCTGCGTCGGGGCAAAAAGAAATTCTTCCTCTTTGCCTTGGAAGAGGACTAAGGCTTCCTTGCTATATAAGGGACCAGGACTACGCCCAGAGATAGCTTAGCCTACCTAGCCCATGCCATTGGAAGGGCGTGAAGGCTTCCAGCTAAATTAGCAAGGCTGCAAGACTGGGGTCTGTTAAGAGATCCTTACGTCTTGCCCGCTTAATGAAGAGCGGAGGGCCAAAAAACTCATCTCGACTGAGCCCTACGGCTCGTCTTACCATCTGGCTCATCTCGTAGTCTTTGCGGGCGAGCTCTTGGACCTGCGGATCGCTGGCGTCCAGGAAACGCCCGGCAGAGCCTACGATGATGGGCTTTTTTGGACTCCCGAGCCCCTTCATCCGGTGGAGCATCTGGCGGCCCTCTTTGGTGGCACCAAGCAGGCGCAGATAGGGGGCAGGAGCAGGGATTTTAGCCTTTTCTAAGCTTGGTTCTGCCAACAGTCCTAAGGCCAAGCGAAGTAGAGTTCGGCGGACCCTGGTCTGGGGAAGACTTTTGCTAGCCAGGGTTCCGACAAGGTCGGATAAGCTTGAAAAGTCAGAGATCTTGGCCCGAGCCAACCTTGCTAGGACGGGATCTTTTAAAAGTTCAGGTGACAGGTTTTGGGCCTTCATTTCCAAAGTAGGAAATAAAAAGGGGCCTAGGGCATCCAAGCTGGCCAGCTGTTTTTGCTGGGCCAAGGCATAGCACAAAATGGCAAAGGCCTCCACAGGGTAGCCAGGTGCCAGGCGGGGGATCAGGGAGGCAAAATCCAAGGGAGGGATTCCCGGCCGAGCAAAATGAGCACAGAGTTTGCGAATTTGCGAAGCAGAGGGGAGCAGCTCCGTTTCCTCCAGCTGGATCCCTGCCCCTTCTTCATGCCCCTGGCGGGGAAGGAGGAGTATTTGTGGCAGTTTGGATGGGATGGATGCTTTTTCAAGGCGCTTTCTTGCCAAATAATATTCTAGAGCCAAGATGTTATTGGGCTCTTGCAAGATGGTGGAGGGGGCCGCAGACCCATAGAGACGGTCATAGGCCGCCAAGCGGGCAGCTAAGAAGTAGCCGTGGTCAGTTAAGGCCTCCTGCAGATAGGTCTCGTAGCGGTCTCCCTCGTCCACAAGCTTGGTGCTGAGCCTGTCAAAAAAGGTTGAATCTGGATTTTCTGCAGAAAAAGCCACGTAATCGAAAGAACCTAGACTCACTACGCTTGCCCAAAAGTTCTGAGCAAAGTCTGGAGCAGCTGCCAGGGTAGCCTGGTTCGGAAGACCCAAGACGAGGTCAGCCCCTGAGACTAGGGCCTGGGCTGCCCGGGCCTTGGGGGCCAGGAGGGCCAGATCTCCCCGCTGGGTGAAATATTGGGTCATGAAGACCCCAATCCTAGTCTTGCCCCCAAGCAACTTTCGAATTTCTTGCAGTTGCCAGGCATGACCAGGACTAAAGGGGTTGTATTCTGCTAGAATTGCTACGTCCAAGGAGACCGCCTTTCTGATCCAGGATGGTTGACGCCTCCTGGAAGTTCGATCCAGGTAGGCTGCGCAAGCTCGCACCTTCTGGAAGACTCATCCATATGTGCGCATGCCCCCCGGACTTAGGGTATTTTATGTCCATTTATCATATCAAGGAGTTTCTTATGCCACAAGAGCCAGACCTTCGACATCCATCTATAAGGCCATCTGAGCCTCAAATCGATGAGCCTCAAGTCTATATGCCTCCATTCTCTGAGCCTCCATTCTCTGTATCTCCATCCTCTGAGCCTCAAATCTATGAGTCAAAAGCCGAAGAAAAACCCATCCTGGTTGAACTCCAGGGGACCAAGGGAGATTGGAAGACCAGGAGCTGGGGGCGGCGGAAAGAGGGCTGGCAGGAAGCCTTTGCCCAGGGGCCAGGTATCCCGAGGAAAATATCTTGGTTGAAGCCCATCTTTGTGGTCCTCCTGCTTTTTTCCATTGGGGGCGGGGGACTTTGGCTCTGGACCCGCTATCAGGCTGCCAACAGCTACCATTCTCCCTTTGTTTTGAACCCAAGCTTGGACCCCGTCAACAAAGCCTTGCGACCCCAGGCCAAGGAAGAAGAAGTCGCCGACCAGTACCGTCGACTCAATCAGGAGTTGGGGCCCGTGGAAAGAGGGCTGCGGGAGTATTTTTTCAAGGCAATTCCAGGAGGCAAGACTTTTCTTGTCACCTTTGTCGAAGCAAAGAAGATAAATAATCCCGACCGAATTGGCCAGGATCCTAGATTGGCTTACGATTTGAACCAGGCTGAAACTTTTCAGGCCAAAGACCAGATCGCTTATTTGCGTTTTTGCATTAGCAAGGGCGATGCCAAGGGGGCCCGGGCTTGGTACGATGATTTTTCGGCGGCCTTTATTAACGAGGACGGGAGTATTCGTAAGGCCCTTGACGCCTATGGTCAGGCCACCCAGCCAAGCGATGATAGATCTTGGCCCCTGGCCCTGGACCTGATGGGGGCCTTGGCCGAGGCCGACGCCGTTTTTTCAGACCCCTTCTATGGGAAGGAACTCCAGCGCTGGGCCGAGATTTGGCGGCCCTGTTTTGCCGCCGATACCCTCCCGATGACCGGTCAGATCCAAGCGGGCCGGATTTCCCATCCCCTGACCTCCTCTGAACCCCAACCGAGCCCCCTGCAAATGATCCCGGTCAG
>CAKZWV010000018.1 GCA_937922005.1 uncultured Clostridia bacterium
AAAGAGCTCAGGATGATCTTTTGTTTCTTGGTTACGGCATGGTCCAGTTGATAGTGACCTCTGTTCCTGCGTACCATTTGTTGGTGGTCACGATCCTTGTTCCAGTCATCTAAAAAGCCTAAAATCTGCTCTTCCTGAATGGAGCCAAGAAATCGGCTGATAGAGGAATCACTATGGATTTTCATATCCTTTGTAAGTGGACTGAAAGAGTCTATATGAGCCTAACAGAGTTGACAAATTGGGAAGGAGAAGAAAGCTCCTCCAACCGGCAGTAAAGTTGAAGATCTGCTGAATACGAGAGCTATTCTAAAAAAATGCAAGTATACACACTCAGATCTGTGTTGACTTTCTACCATGGGATGTGCTACTGTTGACGTGAAGATCCCTTAATTTGGGAGAAAACGATCAGGTAACACCATACCAGAAAGGAAATAGGGCAATGAGGTGTTTTTTCCGTATCGCATTAAACGCCATTTTCACTTATTTCAGCCTTTATTACCTATCTTTCATATCGATGGTGCTCGTTTTTGTGGTGCCCTGGCCCGTCATCATAGGCCTCTTTGCTTTCCTTGTGCCGGGCATACTGGGCTACTGGTGGGTCTATGCCATGAATGACTGGCTTAATATGTTTGATTGAGCAAGGATGGAAAAACAGGAGACCTTTCATAGCTTACTGGTCGGCACAAGTGTGGCTGCTATTGCTACTTTGATCCAGAGTTTTAAAATTCAAAACCTGAGTGAATTTCCAGATGCTTGGATGAATCCTTTTCCTGATTTCATTGATTACTTCCCGCCTTTTTTTACCTTTCTAGCTTGCCTCGGTATGCTGGTCACTGCCATCAGCTTCCGAATTCGGCGTCAAAAGGAGGCAGCTCTCAGAAAATAAGGAGGTCTGTATTATGAGCCGCTTCTTCGGTCTGAGGATGCATATGGATATGCGGAGATGTGCGAAGAAAGCGCCTGGTTAGGCATTTCATTTTTGGTTACTGCTTATGATTGACTTACAGTGAAAGAAAGGCAACTTATGGGAAATTCAATACGGTTTCTGGTGAATCTATTCTTAGCATATACATTGGGGCTCCACAATATTGGCTTGTGGTTTATATTGGTAGATGAAGTATCCCCTTTTTCATTGTACTTCTGGGTGCTCATGTACTTTCAAGTTGGCTTGCCTATTTTAGGAGTTTTTCTTCTCTGTTCCATCAATGTTATCCTGCAAAAAAAGGAAAGTACCAGAATGGAGGATCGAAAATCAATCCATACCTACATTGTCAGTAACCTTGTGCTGCTAGTGCCCTCCTTGTTCTTATTGGTGCGAACTTTGCAGACTAAGAAATATTTCTGGCAATTAGAGGCAGCGCTAACCGGCAATGTTGTGTGGTATTGCACGGAGGTCTGCCTGATTTTGCTCTGGAAACAAGATTCCCTTTTGCCATCGAAATTAGGGGGTTTACAAGTAAACATGAATGATATTTCCCATGACAACTTACGCAGATCGTCCATCCTATTCACCTCCCTAGTCGCTGCTCTTCTCTTAGGTGTTTTACTGCTCTTGACCGGTGATACTATCTTCCAAGAGTTCATCTCTGTTGCTGTTTTCATGATCCCTGTGTATTCAGTCTCACTTGCAATGAAAGATCGAACTCGACTCGGATTTACTCCGGCAGACCAGCGGAAAAAGTTAGAGTCCTTACATCAATATGCCCAGGAGGACAAGCCATGCGATTTTTCTTAAGAATGCTCCTCAATATCATATTGATTCTTCACCTGATCATCTATACCTGGATCATTTTCTTCTATCCCTTTTTCACACTTTTGGAACCTTTATATGAAAATGTCCCTATTGGGGCCAATATTATTGTGTACCTAAGCTCTGTCGTGGCTGCTGCGATCCATGTTTTCCTTCTCCTTCTCATAAATCATTACCTAGATATCCATACTCGACTTGCCATGCCTTTTAAACAGACCTTACATGCGCTGATTTTGCCCATCCTGTT
This sequence comes from uncultured Clostridia bacterium, assembly GCA_937922005.1. Classification (GTDB taxonomy): domain Bacteria; phylum Bacillota; class Clostridia; order Saccharofermentanales; family DTU023; genus CAKZWV01. Next base: position 1,998 of record CAKZWV010000018.1, read on the forward strand.
TCCTTCTGCCATGATAGCAGTATATATGGTCAAGTTGCATGATGATTTTCCCGACACTATTTTCCTTTTGTTCATGATCTTTTTCGGTCCTTTTCTAACTTTCATCGCTACGATGCTTGTCCTTCTTATTCTTATCCGCTTCTTCGGTCCGAGAGTGCATATGGATAAGATCTACGACGGCGGCCGCAGCAGCGGGAATGCGGTCAAAGTGACTTCCACTAATGTAGAATGAAAAGGCTCAACTCATAATAGAATGGCAATTTTGACTGATGTTATCAGCCAAGATTAGCCTTCATAACCAACATTTATCTTGTAACAAGGAGGTAATTGAACATGAAACAGCATGGAAGAGCTATTTTGTATGGTATGCTGATTGTTATTTTGAATCTCTTATACACATCCTTACCTATGCCGCTAGTGACCTCAACGATAGATATTTTTTTCTTCTATCTCTTTTGGATTGGTATAGATCTGATGCCAATTTTCACCTTCCTTATACTGAGCTGGCTAAATCAACAAATTAACAGTAATCCCGAAAGCCATCTTGAGGAAGGACAATCAGCTAAATGTCTGGTTCGTGGGGGGATCTATGCATTGGTTTTCTTACTGATCTTTTATCTAGGTATTACTCAGGCAAGCGTCGAAGCTTTAGTCGAAGCAATAATTGAGTTTCAACATTCTCCTACGACGCCACCCATCGTCGTCATTCTGGGCGGGATCTTTTATCAACATCTTGCCCGCTACGGGGACCATCCATTGCCCAAAAAGGATAGGCTACATGCCCGAGAAATAGCCATCGTCGTAATCAACACCATCCTCACCATCCTAGTTGTCCTCTATAGCACACTTTTTTCCTATATCCCTCTGCTTATTTTTTCCATGCTCCAGCTAGCTTTACTTTATGGTCTAAACAAAGGCTTACAGCATTTTTTCATAGAGAAGCAAAAGTCCTATCCTACGATTTATCTATTAAACAAGGCTATCCGCTGGGCCTTCCTTCCCCTGCTTCTCCTGGCTCTTGGCGTCTTGTTACACATGCCAGTAACCCCCCTTCCGAACGTTTCTCAGCCGGTGAGTGTGGTATCAAATATTTTATATCTCATGATTTTGGGACACCTGCTTGAAAAGTATTTGACCGCTCGACAGGCCTATAACAAGGCCATGGTAGCATTGGAGGTCTAGATGATGAGCAAAGGCCCCGTCCATAAGTTAGATAAAATTAGGATTATCCTATATCCTAGCTTCTGTGCCCTCTTTCTTTTGTTTTTACCATTCTTAGTTGGTGATACATTTCTTCAAGAGGTCATTAGTGTTGGCTATTATATGATTCCTGTCATCTCTGTCTCCCAGGCAATGCAAGACCAAAGCACGCTCGAAAGAACCTCAGAGGAGCAGGCTAAATACATCGAATCTCTATATGGCTTTGTTCAAAATGCCACAAAGATTGGCATAGTGACGTTGAGTATCCTTGTGGTCTGCTATCTGATCATCCATAACCTTACATTTGAGCTCATACTGTACGTGATGCGGCCGGTATGCGCCTCATGCTGGTACGGCGTCTACATTGGACGGTTGTACTATGATCATGCCCTGGTCAAATACGGAAAAAAAGATCAACATGCATCCGAAAAAGATCTCTCAAAATACTTTCGTTTTCTTATTCCTCGCATGAATCATTCTTCACCACATGATCATTCTGCCAGTTCCCCCACACCTACGCTCCATGCTCCTTCAACAAATACTCCCGTTCCCAGTTTTTTCATGGTCCCAACCATGGTGCTAATCGCTTTGCTGCTGATTCTCCCTCTATCATACCTAGGTTTCTTTTTATATAACAACTTTATGCCATCCTATGTCGTCTTGCCTTTTTTGCCAGTTATCGGATTCTACTTGCTGTATCAAGGCTACCAGTCTATGCAGGCCAAAATCTACCATGTTCAAGAAGTCCCCTTAACGCTCCGAATGCTACCAGTAAGTATCATCATAGCTACCCTGGTGCTAGGCGTTGGTATGCTTCTGTGGATGATTTTCACGAAATCTTGCGATTTGATGCCCTATTCCTGGCCCCATTATATGCTGACCTTCTGTTTGTCAATGCTATCTATTGCCCACATCTATGTCCGACGCAATAGAGGAAAACGACGAGATTAGGCCCCGGTCCCACTCCATATAGGAGCCCAAAGTCTATGTTCAACGCAATAACGGAAACTGCTGCAAACTTTCAAATAACTAGAAGAATAAGAAAGAGGTATTGTGATTATGAGAGTTACTATTAGAGCTTTTATCAATTTCCTCATCATTTTTTGTCTAACTCTTTACTTTGGTGAGGCTGCTCTCTTTGAACATCTTTTTCCCACATTTATAGGCATATCCAGCATGGTTCAATTTGCTTTTTTAGCCCTCCTTATCTCTCACTATGTCTCATGGTGGAATAGTTTTCTCGATTCGCTAGCAGGTGCATCGCTGCCAGCGAGTCAATCTTTTCATTCTCAATCCCTTGGGGCTATCCTCAATATCATTGTCACCTTGATATGCATAGTACCTTTTTTGGGATTAAGTGGCTTTGATGGTGTATTTGCCCTTTTTGGCATCTGTCTGCTAGCCTGCAATTTCGGAGTCCTTCGCATCCTTTCTCTCTATAGACTAAAAGCCGAGTACTTCTTTTCCATACCAGATCCAGACATGAGAAAGCAACAAGAACAAAAGGCTGATACGAGAAAAGGTGGTGGAGTATTTGCTCGAGAGTCATTACTATACATCGGGGTGGGTATGATCTATCTTTTATATGCTTCTTGGATTTTCTGGAGGCCCCTGTGGCGGTTCGTAGATGTTGAGCTTGACAAAATACACCCAGCTACTATCGTCATCCTCTGTACTCCCTTTGTTTCTTTGCTGTCCCCCCGCTTTATCTTACGAGCTTATCAGTTCAGGGATATGTTCTTTCACGGAAATATGGGATGGGACAAATCCTTGAAAGCGACGATTGTTGCTGGGTTCCTTAATGTCCTGCTCATGTCATTCTTTCCGCTCAACAGCCTCTTGCAAATCATCCCGATGGAAAGCGATCTGGCATGGGTAGGGATATCGCTCTTTTTCAGTTCAGTGGGTATCCTATGTGTCCTCCTGGCCTACCAAAAGACACACACGGTCATCTCATGGACCGGCCTGAAGATTGTCCCTGAGGAGTTGAATCAATAGGCGAAAGCATGGAAAAAACTTGGACCATACGTAGAAGATCAAGCGACTGCAGTTTGCCAAGCTGATAAAACCCTATAAGAACTAAAGGGCGCACTTCTATAGAGCGAATAGGGAAATAAGGATGTTGCATGCTTAATTATTTGGACGAGATTTCAAAGAATATAGAAAAAGCCAAGTAAAACCGCCTAGCCCTAAAGAGTATAAGAAAGGGGCTAGGCGGTGAAATCAACACCAGCAGCTAAGGCCGGACCAATTGCTAGCCTGCCCTGGTTTACCCACAATACGTGACAGACGGTTTCTAAAATCGTCTGATTCATATTGCATGAAGTAGCATAATCAACTTGTTACAAAAAGTCAATAACTCGACCTGCATCACTGAAGACGTCCTCCAAATCCATCGCAAATATCAACAAAAGATGACTACAAAATTGGCAGATATTCAGGCGTGATCGTATTCTTAAAATAAAAAATTGGCCTTTTGCCGTTATAGGATCTTAATAGCTAAAAATTAATATATATCGCTGTTCCCAAATCTGCTGCTTTTTTTACTTCGCGATAGACAGTAGGTAGTCGATCCTTATACTTTTCTAGTACTTTCGCGGCATGTTGCAGTTCCTCATCGTAATAAAATTCCTGCTCACAATCTGAGAATAATAGGTCTTGTTTGCACAGCTCCTCATTCAAATCATTGAGCATCAATTTCCATTCAGCTTCAGGTATAAGCGTCGTTCTAATGTCTCTTCCTTCGACCCAGTCTTTCATAAGCATATCATCAAAGCCTTTATGTAAAAGAATTTGTACGTTATAGATTGGCGAGGTATCATACTTACTCATAATCTAAAGTGTGTCCTTTCTTTGATTATTCCATCTATGTCATCATGCTCTGTGCCACCACTGTATTCTCGTTTGATCTTGCCCCGCAGCCTCTTTCCTCTGTCTCCCAGGATATCAAAATATCCGTTTTGGTTGTTATATTTAAAACAATCATCCCGAATCCTAAAGTATTTCCCGCTAGGCGACACCACTATTTTAACATGTTCTCTGTTTGTGTCAAATCTCCATAAAACATCAGCCTGGATTCCATTGCAATGATCAAAAAGAGCTAACGTATTCACTATGAATACGAAGGACAAGAGCTCTCCATCAAGCAGAGCTTGAATATTTGCAAGCAACGTCGTGAAACTAGTAAGTATCTTCTTTCTATCCAGGTCATGGTCGGCAAGGAAGAGTTACCGGCATATGTCAGAAATGCGTTGACAAGGGCTAGCCTAGGTGATAAATTTCCATTTTTTACCAGAAACATCGATTGATCAAGGCCTAGCACGTCTTTTGGCTGTGGAAAGTTGTAGTTATGAAGATATCCAATGCGAAAAAGCATGGAAACAACTTGGATCAAATTTAGAAGATCAAGCGACTCCAGTTTGTCAAACGGATGAAACCCTTTAAGAACGAAGGGACGCACTTCGGTTCTCCCCTATCAGGAGTATCGTGCGTCCTATGCATATTATTCTTCTTTACATTCTGATAAACGAAACGCAGCCCAGCTCGTCTGAAGCAGTAAATCCTACGGAGCGATAAAACGCTTTTGTCTTTTCTGTATTATCCGTTAGAAGTTCCATCTGATAGACATCATGATACTTTTCCATAAGTGTCTTGAGCAGCTTGGTCCCGATACCTTTTCTCTGGTATTCCGGCAAGACGATGATATCTTGCACAAATACGATCGTCTGTCCGTCACCGACCGCCCGGATGATTCCCACCAATTGATCCGACTCAAATGCTCCGAGCACACAAAGCGAACCGGCATATGCCTGCTCGAGAATATGGGCCCGCTCCAGATAATTGGTCCATCCTACCCTGCGATAAAGATTAACAATTTCATCAAGTCTGAATTTTTTGTATTCTCTAATTTCCATTTTTTTCACTCCTTTATGATAAAAGGGGAATCACCCCAAGATAACGTCTATATGCTGGATGATCAACCGCTTTTTTCCTTTCTTCCTTTACAGTTTTCCGTTCCATTCTATCACTACTTCAGTCATCTCTCCATAACGGGAAGGGATATGGCATGGGTGGTAAAGCTTCCCGCAGCCCAATCTCTAATGGTAGCTAGCTTAAGGGTCTTGATTGTGGTAGGTCGTAGTTTTTTTCTCGGTGTTGGGTTATGATCACATAAGGAAGAAAAAAGAACAGCCTAATTATAGGCATCGGAAAATAGCAAAGGAGGAAGCCCATGTATCAAGACAACCATATACCAGCCTTAAGATTTAAAGGATTTGAAGGAAAGTGGGAGGAGAGAAAGTTGGGGGAGGTTGCTCAGGTTACAATGGGACAATCGCCGGATGGCAGCACTTACTCTAATAAACCCGGCGGCTCTATCCTTGTTCAAGGAAATGCAGATATCAAAAATGGGTGGGTAGAACCCAGAGTGTGGACAACACAAATAACCAAACAAGCAGACGCTGGAGACTTGATTATGAGTGTTCGAGCACCGGCAGGTGCGATGGGAAAAACGGCTTATGACGTGGTCATTGGCCGTGGGGTTGCTGCCATTCAGGGCAATGAATTTCTTTATCAACTACTTGTTAAAAGAGATATAGATGGATTATGGAAGCAGGTGTCATCCGGCTCGACATTCGACGCTCTAAATGCTGAAAACATTAAGTCTACAGATATTTATATTCCTAGCACCGAGGAACAGAATAAAATCGGTGCTTATTTGGAGAAGCTCGATCTGCTGATCTCCCTCCAACATCAAAAGCTTGATAAACTTGAAGACTTCAAGAAAGCTATGTTGGATAAAATGTTCCCGCAAAAGGGGAGCAGGGTTCCGGAGATACGATTTCAGGGGTTTGCGGGGGTATGGGAGGAAAAGAAGTTCTCGGAACTTTATGCAAAAAGAAATGATAAAAATGATCTGACTTATGGACCAGAGAAGATCATCTCAGTCGCCAATATGTATTATAAACCAGATGCCTATATAACAGATCCAAACTACTTCTTGACCTACAATGTCTTTGAGCTAGGTGACATTGCTTTTGAGGGCAATAAAAGTAAATCCTATGCCCATGGTCGCTTCGTAGAGAATACGATTGGAAATGGTATTGTTTCTCATGTCTTTGATGTCTTCAGGCCCATCATGAATTCTTACGACTTATTCTTTTGGAAATATGCGATCAATAACGAAAGTCTCATGGGGAAAATCCTCATACGCTGCACCAAGTCATCAATTATGATGAATAACCTCGTAGCCCACGACTTCCTTGAAGAGAGCTTCCTAGTTCCATCGATTCAAGAGCAAGAGCAAATCGGGGCCTTTTTGAATAGCCTAGACCGCCTACTCTCCCTCCACCGACAAAAGCTCGAAAAGCTCAAGGCTTTTAAAAAGGCCATGCTAGGGCAGATGTTTCCTCCTGAGAGAGCTGCAAAAAGCACATCCACTTTGTTGACACCGGCCCTTGATCAAGATACCCTATAGAAGACCCTAGACAAGAAGATCCAGTGAAAATCCAGTGAAAATCTTTGGAGATTCAGTGAAGATCCAGTGAAGATATTGTGAAAAATGGATGCTGGATTATTTGGTCTAAGAAAGAAGAAAGGATAGAATATGTCACTCTCCCACGCCATGTCTAGCGAAGACCAAGCCAATCAGGCTAACCAAGATCAGCAAATGGCCCAGGCCGTCGCTGAACTAAAGCATATCCACACACCTCCCACGGAGGCCGCCCATCACGGGCCCTCGCTCACCCTGACCAAGGCCAAGAAGCGCTGTCAGGCCCTGATGGACTTCCTAGATGCATCGCCCAATGCCTGGTTTGCCACGGCTGAAGTGGTCCGCCTCTTGGAGGAAGCCGGTTTCCGCTCCTATTCTTATGGGGACTTGGTGGACCTCAAGCCTGGCACCAAGGGCTTTCATACGAAAAACGGCTCCTCGATTATTGCCTTTGTCATCGGCCAGGAATCAGCAACTCACCCCTGGCGGCTCTTTGGAGCCCATACAGATTCCCCATCCTTGAAATTAAAGCCCAATGCGATCAGCAAAACCGAAGGAATCTGGCAGGTCTGCCCGGAAGTTTATGGTGGTCCCATCCTGGCTACCTGGTTTGACCGTCCCCTCTCCTTGGCGGGTCGGGTCTTTGTCCGGTCGACGGACCCCTTCCGTCCCCAAGTACACTTAGTAGATTTCCAAAAACCCCTCCTCATCCTCCCCAACCTCTGCATTCATATGCACCGGGAGGTGAATGAGGGCATTCCTATTGCAAAAAACAAGGACATCCTCCCCGTCCTAGGGACCCAGTTCCTCCTGGATCCTGAGGCCCTGGCCCAAGAGCTCGAAGGAAGTGGGATCGACGAGGGGCAGGGCCAATGGGACCTCCTCCGCCTCCTCTTAGCCAAAAAGCTCCAAGTCCCCTACGCCGATATCCTCGATTTCGACCTGACTTGCTACGATCCTGCTAAGGCTTGTCTGGTGGGCCTGGAAGAGGAATTTATATCCTCCTCCCAGCTGGATAATTTGACTTCGGCAGAAGCGGGGATCCGGGCCCTCATTGAGGCTGGTGCCTATCCAGAAAGCTTTGAGGGGGTTAACCTGGTCTACTTAAGCGACAACGAAGAAATCGGCTCCCGCACCAAACAAGGGGCCGATTCCACCTCCCTCCGAGACTATATCTTTAGTATAGGCCTGGGACTTGGCCTCGAATCTCGGGAAATGTTAGACCTCCTTGCCCAGAGCTTCCTTATCTCCTGCGATTCTGCCCATGCGATCCATCCCAATTACACAGAATACGCAGACCCCACCCACCGTCCTGGAATCAACCAGGGACCAGTCATCAAGGTGGCCGCCTCTGGTGCCTATGTGAGCGACGGACTGAGCACCTCGGTCATCAAGGAAATCGCCAAACGGGCTGGTGTCCCCCTCTCCTACTTTGTCAACCGGAGCGACCTCCGAGGAGGCAGCACCATCGGACCTATCACGGACGCCTACCTGCCCATCAACACCGTCGACATGGGCACCCCTCTCTGGGGCATGCACTCTATCCGAGAGACGGGCGGGGTCCTAGACCACTATTACCTCTCCGAGCTCCTGGCAACCTACTTTATCCAGTAGCAAGTTTTGACAGCTTCTAGCAGCTTCTGGCAGCTTGGCACTTAAATCAATACTATAGCAAATAAAGCAGCCTGGCCCTTGCCCCACTGGGGGAAGATGACCAGGCTGCTTTTTACTACTCGTTATTATTTTTACTACTCGTT
>CAKZWV010000019.1 GCA_937922005.1 uncultured Clostridia bacterium
CCGGTGTGGAAGTAAACAATTTGCCCAGAGAGGTCGGCCGACCAGTAACTGACACTAGGTTGGTGGCCGACGAGGATCAGGCAAGTCTCCGGGTCTAGGTCCCTTAGATAATCTTCCACCAGATCGATCGAGCCCATATAAATGGAAGGTTCCACCTGGGGTGAGAGTTCACGTCCCAACTCTTCCGCCAAAGTCTGGCAGATAATCTCGGCAGGTTCCTTTGCTCGCTTAGCTGGGCTTGTCAGACAAAAAAGGTCCGCCCCATCTTGGATATAGGGGGCTAATTCTGCTGCTAAGCGCAAGCTCTTGGATCGGACATCGGCCTGACCTTCACTAGTCAAAACCCTTTCCCGGTCAGCTTTGCCAAAGCCATGTTCGGCTTGGCCGTGTCTAGCTAGAACAATTAACATTTCATACCCCTTCCACTCATTTAAAAAGGCCGGCCTGCCGACATCAAAGCTCGGGCAGACCGACCTTTCTTCTCAAAACTACTTAAAAAAGGTGAAGCGACTCATAATCGGTGCCATGGTGTTGGCCACGGTTGACATGGTCTTAATAAAGATATCCAAAGCTACTCCAACAACGTCTTTTCTGGTATCACCCACTGTATCCCCTGTCACAGAAGCCTTATGGGCCGGTGTTCCCTTACCCTGACCGGGTATCATGCCGGCTTCAATATACTTTTTAGCATTATCAAAGGCTCCGCCCGAGTTGCCCATATAGATAGCCCGAGGAATGGCCACGACGGTTGCTCCAATCAAGAGGCCACCGACAAATTCAACCCCAAAGATAAAGCCCCCCACAACTGGAATAAAGATGGCCAAGACTGATGGGGCCAACATCTTTCTGAGGGCTTGACGGGCTGCCATGGCGATGGCCTTGTTGTAATCAGGCTTGACCTTTCCCTCGAGAACGCCCGGTTGAGACATCTGGCGGTCACCTTCATCTGCCATCAGACGGGCTGCCTCAATCGTATTGTCAGTCAGGAGAGCCGAGAAATATTCGATCAGGGCACCGCCG
>CAKZWV010000020.1 GCA_937922005.1 uncultured Clostridia bacterium
TTTAAAGTATAAGAAATATGTACGTAGAAGCAAGAAGTTTTTAGCCCACGATGAGAATAACACTTGTGCTAAGGGTGACCGTGTTCGAATTGTAGAGACCCGCCCTTTGAGTAAGAATAAGTGCTGGCGCGTGGCTGAAATTATTGAGAAAGCTAAGTAAGGCCAGGAGGTTGATGCATGATTCAAGTCGAGAGTAATCTGCGGTCCGCTGACAATACAGGGGCTAGAAAACTGCATTGTATCAAAGTTATTGGCGGCTCCAAACGTAAATATGCCAATATCGGAGATGTCATTGTATGCTCGGTTCGTGAAGCCATCCCTGGTGGCCTTGTTAAAAAAGGCGACATTGTTAAGGCAGTAATTGTACGGACAAAACGTGGGGTAAGAAGAGCAGATGGCTCCATTATCCGCTTTGATGATAATGCTGCTGTCATCGTTCAAGATGATAAGAACCCCTTAGGAACCCGAATCTTTGGGCCCATCGCCCGTGAACTAAGAGCCCATGACTTTACCAAGATTTTGTCTTTGGCAAAAGAAGTGCTATAAGGAGGAGGGAAGATGAAGAAAAAAGATAAAGACCTACGTTATAAGGTCCATGTAAAGAAGGGGGACCGTGTCCTTATTTTAAGCGGCAAAGATCGGTCAGCTACTGGCGAAGTTCTTGCTGTTTATCCTTCTAGACATAAGGTTCTTGTCAAGGATGTTAACATCGCTACAAAACACAAGAAACCTAATATGAGACTTCAGACTGGCGGTATTGTCCATCAGGAAAATCCAATTGACTCTTCCAATGTGATGCTAATTTGCCCGAAGTGCAAAGCACCCACCAAGGTAAAAAAGAGCATTTTGGAAAATGGCGAAAAAGTACGGGTTTGTGGCAAGTGCCATGAGACCATTGACTCCATCAGTCCAGCAAAAGAGTAGGTGACCCATGGCAGAAAAAACACGTTTAGAGCAAAAATATTTAGATGAGGTCCGCAGTGACCTACAAAAACAATTTCAATACAAGTCGCCTATGCAGATCCCTAAGCTGGATAAAATAGTCCTCAATATGGGTGTGGATGACTCCAGAGAAAACGGCAAAGCCATTGAGAACTCTGTCCGTGACCTTAGCATTATTGCAGGTCAACAGGCTGTTGTCACCCATGCGAAAAAGTCCATTGCAAACTTCAAATTAAGAGAAGGCATGGCCATTGGATGCAAGGTGACCCTCCGTCGGGATAAAATGTATGCTTTCTTGGATAAGTTGATCAATATCGCCTTACCAAGAACCAGAGACTTTAGAGGAATCAATCCCAACTCCTTTGATGGAAGAGGCAACTATGCCTTAGGGGCTAAGGAACAGCTGATGTTCCCTGAAATTGAATATGATTCCATTGATAAGCCTCGGGGATTAGATATCATTATTGTGACGACAGCTGAGACAGACGAAGAAGGTCGGGCCCTTTTAGCTGGGCTGGGTATGCCCTTTAGGAATTAGGGTGAGGAGGAAGAATGGCTAAAAAATCACAAATTATTCGTGCGCAGAGACCACCAAAGTTTTCCACCAGACAAAAGAATCGTTGCCAGATCTGTGGCCGTCCCCATGCCTATATTAGAAAATATGGCGTCTGCCGTCTTTGTTTTAGAGAACTAGCCTATAAGGGTCAGATCCCCGGGGTCAAGAAGGCCAGCTGGTAGAGAAAGAAAGAGGAAAGCTATGCAAATTACGGATCCTATCGCAGATATGCTCACCAGAATTCGCAATGCGGGTCAAGCTCGCTTTGAAGAGTGCCAAGTGCCCGGTTCGAAACCGAAACTGGCCGTTGCTGAAATCCTTAAAGAAGAAGGCTACATTGAGAATTATACATTCGAAGAAGACGATAAGCAGGGCGTAATCACTATTACGCTGAAATATCGCAATAAGAGAAATGTTATTTCTGGCCTCAAGCGGATCTCGAAGCCTGGTCTGAGGGTTTACGCCAATAGTGATCAGCTTCCTAAGGTCCTGGATGGCCTAGGCATTGCGATTATTTCTACATCTCAGGGTGTCATGACCGATAAGGCTTGCCGGTCCAAACATATCGGCGGCGAGGTCATGGCCTACGTTTGGTAGTTAGTGTGTTGATTCATGAATGCCCTGGCATTCATGAAACCTCTGAAAATATTCCCGTGAGGCCCCTAGCGACTTCTACGATATCGCTATCTATTGTCTAGAAACGGGAGTTTCAATCTTAAGAGCAGGAGGAACTATGTCGAGAATCGGCAGACAAGAAATTAAGATCCCTGAAGGGGTTGATGTCAAATGCGAAGGTGGCTTGGTGACTGTATCCAAGGGTAAATTATCCCTGTCCCAAGAATTAGACCCTTCCATTACAATGGAAATGAAAGATGGCGTCATCCATATGACCCGTGCCAATGATGAAAGAGATACCAAGGCCCTACATGGCCTTTACCGGGCTCTGGTCAATAATATGGTGATTGGGGTGACCCACGGCTTTGAAAAGCACCTTGTAATCAATGGTGTTGGGTATAGGGCTCAAATGCAAGGATCTGACCTGATCCTTACGGTTGGAATGTCCCACCCCGTTACTTTTAGGGCACCAGAGGGCATTACCATTGAAGTCCCTGAGAATACAAAGATTACAGTTAAGGGCGCTGACAAGCAGTTAGTTGGCGAAGTAGCGGCGAAGATTCGCAGAGTAAGACCACCTGAGCCATACAAGGGTAAGGGAATCAAATACGATTATGAAGTGGTCCGCCTCAAAGAAGGTAAGAGAAGTACCAAGTAGCCGTAGGAGGATGATTCAATTATATGATTAAGACAATTGATAGAAATAAGATTCGCCAGCATAAACACGCCAGAATCAGAAATCATATTCGGGGTACCCAAGAAATTCCTAGACTTTGTGTCTATCGGAGCAATACCAATATGTATGCCCAGATCATCAATGATGATAAGCATGAGACCCTGGCTGCGGCCAGCTCCTTAGACAAGGACCTCAAAGGATCTCTCAAGAATGGGGGCAACATTGAGGCCGCTAAGTTGGTCGGTAAGAAGATCGCTGAACAAGCTAAGGCTAAAAATATTACTAAGGTTGTTTTTGATCGGAGCGGGTATCTCTATCATGGAAGAGTCGCAGCCCTCGCTGATGCAGCACGTGAAGGAGGCTTAGAATTCTAATGGAAGCTAATGCAAACGAAGAAAAGAAAATGATGACTGGCGAGCAAGTAGAATCCCAAGCTTCCTCTACTGACTGGGAGAACCAGACAGAGTCAGAGGACCGGCCCTCAGGCCGTGAAGGTGGACGTCCTGGTGATGGACGGAGACCTCGTGGTGGAAATCGCAGCCACAGACCCAGACCTTATGGCGATGACCAAGAGGATGGGGATAACACCGAAGACAGAGGAAGAGGCGGACGTAACCGTAATTTCCGTAAAGGAAAAAGAAGAAATCCTAAGGGAGGCCGTCGTGAGAAAGATGATGGCTTCAAGGAGACCCTGGTCCGGGTCAACAAGGTTGCCAAGGTTGTTAAGGGTGGTAAGAATTACCGTTTTGCCGTCCTGATGGTCGTTGGTGACGGAAAGGGTAAGGTTGGCATTGGAACTGGCAAAGCCGTTGAAATTCCGGATGCCATCCGTAAAGCTACGGACCGGGCCAAAAAGGATCTCATCGAAGTGCCTTTGGATGGAACGACCATCCCGCATGCTTGGACAGCTGATTTCGGTGCGGGCAGAGTTATGATGAGACCAGCCCCTGAAGGAACCGGAGTTATTGCTGGCGGCGCTGTCCGTGCCGTTTGTGAGTTGTGTGGCATCAAAGATATCGTGACCAAATCCCTGGGCTCCAGCAACCCCAACAACATGGCTGGGGCTGCGATTGAGTGCCTTAAGAACATGCAAACCGTCGAGGAAGTGGCGGTGAAGCGGGGCAAGGCCATTAGCGATATTCGCTAGGTCCGATCCCAAATAAGGAGTGGTTCATGTCGAAATTAAAAATTAAACTCGTTAAAAGTACAATTGGTGCCACCGTTCCTCAAAAACGGGTGGTCCAGGCCCTTGGTCTACACAAGCTAAATAGCGAGGTCATCCAGGAAGACAATCCTGCCATCCGTGGGATGATCCAAGCGATTCCTCATCTCTTGACATTTGAGCCGGTGGATGAGAAGTAGATAAGGAGTAGCTCATGAAATTAAACGAATTACAACCAACGAAAGGCTCTAGAAAAAAAGCCTGGAGAGTAGGTCGGGGTGCCGGAAGCGGCAATGGTAAAACCTCGGCTCGTGGCCAGAAGGGTCAAAAGTCTCGTTCCGGTGGTAGTGTCCCCCTCTATTTCGAAGGTGGTCAGATGCCTCTTTATCGGAGAATCCCGAAGCGTGGCTTTACCAATGCCCGTTTTAAGAAGGTATACCTCGAAGTGAATGTCTCAGACCTCAATCGTTTCAACGATGGGGATATTGTTGACCTGAAGACGGTCCACGATATCGGCATTGTCAAGGCAACCCAGGCCCATGATGGCCTGAAAGTCTTAGGTCGTGGGGATTTAAATAAAAAACTCACGGTTAAGGCAGCGGCTATTACTGCGGGTGCCAAAGCCAAAATTGAAGAAGCAGGTGGCACTGTAGAGGAGGTATAGGATGTCTTCGATGTTTGATACCCTGAAGAATGCCTTCCAGATCAGAGACCTCCGCAAGAAAATCTTCTTCACTCTCATTTGTGTCTTAGTATATAGGATCGGCGCTGCGGTGCCGGTACCTGGAATTTCCGCCAAGGCTTTCTCGGAGCTCTTGGCCCGCTTTGGCCAACTAGGTCAGTTTCTACAGATTATTTCAGGAACAGGCGGCTATCGTGCTGTTTCCATTTTCTCCCTCGGTATTTCTCCCTACATCAATGCCTCGATCATCATGCAGCTCCTAACTTATGCCATTCCAGCCTTGGAAGATTTGGCTAAAGAAGGAGAGAGTGGAAGGAGAAAGTTATCCAAGTATACACGCTACCTTGCCGTTGGTTTAGCCGTCGTGATGAGCTTTGGCTACTGGTGGTCAACAAGGGGAGCCCTGGTCGAGACCATCCCGACCTTTCTATCTGGTCTCGTAGTTATTACAAGTTTTACTGCTGGAGCAGCCTTTATTATCTGGCTAGCTGACCAGATCGATCAAAAAGGAATCGGCAATGGAATGTCCTTGATTATCTTTATCGGAATTATTTCAAGACTTCCAGCGATCACCGTCAATCTCTACTACACCTTCTTGCAATGGAACGAAAATAAGAATCTCTTCGTTGCTATCCTAGGCGTATTAGCTGCTGTGATCGTATCCCTAGCGATGACGGCCCTTGTGGTTCATGTTTCGACTTCAGAGCGTCGAATTCCCATCAATTACGCTAAGCGGGTTGTTGGGAATAGGATGTATGGGGGTAACTCAAGTTACTTGCCCATTAAGCTTAATCAAGGTGGGGTCTTACCTGTCATTTTTGCCGTATCGGTTATGATGGTCCCTTCCTTCATTGTCTCTCTCTTCAGTGCAAAGGGCCCTGTGGCTCAATGGTTTATGAACTTTGATCGGAACCCACTATACTATATTATCTACAGTATCTTGATTTTCCTTTTCTCGTTCTTCTATTCGAGTTTAAGCTTTAACCCTGTTGAGATTGCAACCAATATCCAACAAAATGGGGGATACATTCCTGGCTATCGGCCTGGAAGACCCACTGTGAATTACATTCATGATGTGAGCCACTCCCTTTGCTGGTTTGAGAGTATTTTCTTAATCTTCATTGTCATGATCCCTACACTCTTAGGTTTCTTAACAAAGAGCAGCGGGAGCCTTTGGTTTGGCGGCACGGCCTTACTAATTGTCGTTGGCGTTGCCATGGATATGGTGAACCAGCTCGAAGCTCAAATGATGATGCGTCATTATAAGGGTTTCTTGGACTAAAGAGAGGTTGAGTGTGGAACGGTTTGTTTTGTTAGGGGCCCCGGGCGTAGGAAAAGGAACCCTCGCTCAGGTCCTGTCCAAAGATCTTACGATTCCCCATATTAGTACAGGGGATTTATTCCGGGCTGAAATTGCCAATAAGACGCCTTTTGGTTTAAGGATCCAAGATCTCTTGGATCAGGGTATCTTTGTATCGGATGAAGAGACGGGGACTTTCCTTTTTGGGTATCTGACTCAACTGGAAAATCAAAAAGGCTATCTCTTAGATGGTTATCCTCGGAACTTAAACCAGGCCAAGGCCTTAGATGCCTATTTACATGAAACCAAGGATGAGTTGACAGGGGTGATTCTTCTCGAACTTGATGAAAAGACGATTGTGGATCGCCTGGGAGCTCGTCGAGTCTGTCCCCAATGTGGGGCAAGCTACAACTTGGTTAGTGAAAAGCCCTTACAAGATGGAATTTGTGATCAATGTCAGACTCCTCTTATTAAGCGTTCTGATGATGAGTCAGAAACCGTGAAGAAAAGACTGGCAACCTACCATAAGCAGACAGAACCCCTCATAGCTTATTATCAAGATCAGGGTATCCTCCACCGCTTTACCAATCACGGAACCCCTGAAGAGCTCGCTCAAAAGATTTTGACTGAGTTTCACTTGAATCAGGCGTAGGCCTTGGAAGCTTGGAGAAAGACCATGTATACTCTTAAAAATCAAGAAGAGATTGGACTGATGAAAGAATCTGGGGCCATTCTCATTGAAGTTTTTCGTAGGGTGGGTGACTATATAAAACCCGGTATTACTACGGCTGATGTGAATGAAATTGTGGATCGCACCATCCGAGAATTCGGGGCCATCCCCAATTTCTTGGGAGTAGGGGATCCCCCCTATCCTGCGGCTAGCTGTGTGTCTGTGAACGATGAGATTGTTCACGGGATTCCTTCCCCAGATCATTACATCCAAGATGGGGATATTGTATCCGTTGATATTGGGGCCAATCTAGGAGGTTGGCAGTCTGATGCTTGTAGAACCTTTATGGTTGGTGCAGTGAGTCCTGAGGTCAGAAAACTAGTAGAAGTCACTGAACAGTGCTTTTGGCTAGGCCTGGCTGAAGCTATACCTGGAAAACGTTTAGGGGACATAGGCCATGCGGTCCAACGTCATGCTGAGCGCCATGGGTATTCTGTGGTCCGTGAATTAACTGGACACGGGATTGGTCGGGAACTTCATGAAGATCCCACCCTCTTAAACTATGGCAAACCTGGCAGGGGCCTTCGTCTATATGCAGGCATGACCCTAGCCTTGGAGCCCATGATCAATATGGGACGTAAAGAAATTGCAATGGAATCAGATGATGGGTGGACCATTGTAACCGAGGATGGTTCCTATTCAGCCCATTACGAAAATTCCTTTGCCGTCACTGATGACGGCCCGATCCTGTTAACGTGTAACGAAAGCTTAGCTGATAAGCTAGCTGAAATCCCAGCCTTTTAAGATAGATGGAGGATTGCATGGCAAAAGAAGATCTCATTGAAGTACAAGGAGTGGTCCTAGAGGCCTTACCTGATGCCAGGTTTAAAGTTGAAATTGATGGAACCGGACATCTTGTAACAGCACACTTAGCTGGTAAACTCAAGATGCACAACATCAAGATCCTACCTGGTGATCATGTCAGATTGGAGCTAACCCCGTACGACTTGTCGATGGGACGCATTACCTGGCGTGGCAAATAGAGGTAAGATAGACCAAAATCCTGACTTTTAGTTGATCTTTCGGGATTATTTTGGTAATATATGTAATTGCTGATATTTTGATTCTTCCTGACTAAGCTGCGTCTTTTTGGAGGTGGCTTAGTGTGGAGGAGTTATGACAAAACTTTTCCTAGATTGTCTAGACCCTTTGGCCATGGAGACTAGGGAAGGGAAGGAGGACAATATGAAAGTTAGACCCTCAGTAAAACCAATGTGTGAAAAGTGTAAGGTCATTAAACGGAGGGGCAGAGTTATGGTGATCTGCTCCAATCCAAAACATAAACAAAGACAGGGCAAATAGACCCATAAAAAGACCATAACAAACGGAGGTAAATGATGGCACGTATCCTAGGAGTTGATTTGCCCAATAATAAACGGGTGGAAATCGGCCTAACGGCAATCTACGGGATCGGAAGACCCACTGCCGAAAAAATTGTGGCAGAGTGTGAAATTGATCCGGCAACCAGGGTAAAAGATTTGACTGATGCTGATCTTACAAAGATCCGTGATTGCATTGATAAGCATTGTATTGTAGAAGGTGATCTCAGAAGACAGACCAATATGAACATCAAAAACTTGGTGGAGATTGGTTGCTATCGGGGACGCAGACATAAGGCAAATCTCCCGGTAAGGGGACAGAGAACCAGAACCAATGCCAGAACCAGAAAAGGTCCCAAGAGAACTGTGGCTGGCAAGAAGGAGGCGTAACCTATGGCAAGTCCGAAAAAGACTGTTCAGCGTAAGCGTAGAAGAGATCGAATCAATGTGGAAAAGGGCCAGGCCCATCTTCATTGTTCTTTCAATAACACTATTGTGACCATTACGGACATGCAAGGGAATGCGATTTCCTGGAGCAGTTCCGGGGCCCATAACATGCGGGGCACCCGTAAAGGTACTTCTTTTGCAGCCCAATTATGCGCCGAGACCGCTGCCAACGTAGCCAAGGAGCGTGGGATGCGTGAAATTGAAGTTTATGTCAAAGGTCCGGGTCTAGGTAGAGAGGCTGCCATCCGTGCCTTAGAGACAGTGGGGCTCAAAGTCACTTTGATTAAAGACGTGACCCCCATCCCGCATAATGGTTGTCGTCCACCAAAGAGACGTAGAGTATAGGCCAGTACTTAGGAGGAGGTAAGGATGCCAAATATTGAGTTTAAAATTGAATGCGTTGAACATAACGAAGATGATTCGTATGGTAAATATCAAGTTGGTCCTCTCGAGAGTGGCTATGGAACGACTATTGGTAACGCCTTAAGGCGAGTCCTACTCTCTTCCTTACCAGGTGCCGCCGTAACGGCCATAAGTATCGACGGTGTCAGTCACGAATTTTCTACCATACCCGGTATGAATGAGGATGTAACTGAGTTAATCCTCAATATTAAAGCCATCCGTACCAGACTGTTGGTTCCAGAACGTCGGTCGATGGTTCTTCAGGCCAAAGCTGATCAAACGGGACCGGTTTACGCCTCGGACTTGATCTGCGACAGTGGCCTTGAAATTTCAAATCCAGATCTCTTTATCGGAACATTGAATGGCAAGAGTGATGTGCATATTACTATGAATGTGGATCGCGGGGTAGGGTATCGTGATTCTGATGCCAATAAAGACCCGGGTGCAGAAATTGGTGTGATTGCGATTGATTCAATCTTTAGCCCCGTTCGGCGAGTCAATTATTACAAGGAAAATGCTCGCGTAGGAGATGTCACGGATCTGGATATGTTAATCCTTGAGGTTGAGACTGACGGGACCCTGCCAACATATGATGCAATTTCTTATGCTGCAAGATGTCTCATTAAGCACTTGGAAAAGTTTATCTACATTAACGATATTTTGGCCAAAACCGATGAGCAAAAAGATTCAGGAACCACAGTTAAGGATGAAACTTTGGATCGGCCCATCGATGAATTAAATTTTTCTGTCCGTACCTATAACTGTTTAAAACGAGCTAATATTCATACGCTACGTGACTTAGTTGCCTGGAAGGAGTCCGATCTTTCCAATGTGCGCAACTTAGGTGACAAGTCTTTAACAGAACTCAAGGACAAGATGAAAGAACTAGAACTATCCTTTGCCCCTGAAGACTAGGGCAGGCCACATTGTAAAGGAAAGTTCCAAAGGGAAGGCAATAGGAGGAAGCAATGCCTAATTATAGAAAGCTGAACCGGAAAGGGTATGTGAGAAAATCCATGCTGAAAGGCATGACTTCTACCTTACTCGTTGAGGGAAGTATCGTGACCACTGTGGCACGAGCCAAAGAGATCCAGCAAATTGCAGAAAAGTTGATCCACCGGGCAATCTTAGAAAAAGATAACTTTACGACTCGGGAAATCAAAGTTTCTTCTGCCAAATTGGATGACAAGGGCAGAAAGGTTCTGCAAAGCAAGGATAGTAAGCGTGGCACCAAGTATGATGTTGTCGAGAGAGTTGTCAGCACCAAAACGGTACAGGTAGATTACCCATCAAGGCTAGCCGCTCGTCGTTTAGCTATGCGTAAGCTGGTTAATGTATCTGATGAGTATGGACAAAAGCGTAACACTGTCAACTATCTCTTTGATACCTTGGCTCCCCAAATTACAAAGTCTGAAGGTGGCTATACCAGCATCATCAAGCTGGGGCCGCGTAGAGGCGATGGGGCAGAGATGGCCCTCCTTCGCATCGACGAACATCCGGCTTTACAGGAATCGACCGAGGATGAGCAACAAGACTAGGATTCAAAATCCAATTAGGTCAATAGAAGAGGGGCCTGCAGCAACCCTAGGGGAGCTGGGGTCCTTTTTTCTACCCCCAAATACTCCTGCCCCTGCCCACGGGCCAGCTGCTCTTGGTGAGCTTGAAAAACAAGTGGATGCCCCTTCTGAGCTGGATGCCCCTTCTCAGCTTGAAAGACAAGAGGCTAACCTTTCCGGGGTAGAAACACATAAATCTGTTAGACACGGGCCCCAAGTTCATCTTTCAGCGATTGAGGCCCGGCAGCTTTGCTTTTCCTATGAGGCCAATCAGCACATCCTTGAAGACCTTACTTTTACTATTAAACCGGGCACGTGGAGCCTCATCGTTGGTTCTAATGGGTCAGGGAAATCCACTCTGGCCAAGCTTTTAGTGGCCTTAGAATTAGGGGACCAGGGGGAGATCCTTTTTTTTGGACAACCTTTAAGTACCGTTGAGGACCTTCAAGCCATTCGCCAACAAACATCCTTAGTCTTGCAAAATCCAGATAACCAAATGGTGGGTGCCACTTGTGAAAGTGACGTGGCCTTCGGTCCAGAAAACATGGGCCAGCCTGCTCAGGAAATTCGTAACCGTGTGGATGCACTTTTAGCTTTGGTTGGCTTAAGCGATAAGGCCCAGGTCTTCCCCCCCAACTTATCCGGTGGGGAAAAACAGCGTTTGGCGATCGCTGGTGCCTTGGCCCTTAAGGCAAAGATTTTAGTCTTGGATGAAAGTACGGCTATGCTAGATCCTCAGGCAAGGGTGGAGATCTTAGAGGAAATATCTCGCCTAAAAAGGGACCTGGGTTTAACCGTGGTAGAGGTTAGCCATCTCTCAGAGAGTATGCCTTATGTCGATCAGGTTATGGTTATTGATCAAAAGAAAATCTGTTTCCATGGTTCAGTAGGTGATTATCTTCATGCCATGTCGGATCCTGAGGCAAAAGCGCCCGTTTCCATCACGACCTTGCTGGATCCTGGGGCGGATAGCCCTGTATCAATCTCTGCCTTGCCGCTTCCTGTTCCCTGGCATATCCGCCTTTTGTCCCAGATACCTTCGAACTGGCGGCCATTTCTTGAGAGAGCAGATGGGGTGGAAGCTGGACATGTCTTGGCTTCTGCATTGAGCAAAGATCTTGATCGATCGACCCTGGTTTACCGCCATGAGAAAGCTGTTCGGTCTATAGAAGCCTTACGAGATAAACCGGCCTGTCGAGCACCCCAATCCTCGCTTATGAAGGCCCATCACTTATCTTATACTTATCCGGCTGGGGCAGGACCATCGAGAAAGGCCCTAAAAGAGATTGACTTTGCCTTACCCGCTCATAGCTTGACCATGATCCTAGGAGCCTCCGGGTCGGGTAAATCTACTCTGGCTGGTCTACTCAACGGTCTTCGTATCCCAACAGATGGTGAATTAGAGATTGGCTCCTGGTCTTGGGGGGAGGTCCGCCGCCAGCCCAAAAGAAAACAAAAGATAGCCATCCGTCAACTTCGTTCCCAGGTAGGCCTCGTCTTTCAATACCCAGAACACCAACTCTTTGCCCCCACCGTGGCGGAAGATATATTATTTGCACCAAGATGTCAGGGAGTATTTGGGGAGAGCAAGGAGGCCCTCAGCTTGGCTAGCCATTATTTAGACTTGGTTGGCCTGGATGCATCTTTCTTAGATAAAAATCCTTTTTTGTTATCTGGGGGTGAACAAAGAAAGGTGGCTCTGGCAGGAGTTTTGGCCGCAGAACCTCGAATTTTGGTCTTGGATGAGGTTCAAGCCGGTCTGGATCCTGACGGACAGAGACAATTGTGGGCGATTCTTTCAGAATGGCAGAGCCAGGGGGACCGGGAACTTGTGATGATTACCCATGATATGGACCTAGCGGCTGATAGGGCAGACCATATTTTGGTTTTGGACCAGGGAACGGTGAGCTATGAGGGCGATCCCGCTGATTTCTTTGGACAAAAAGATTTGGTGGCCCGGGTAGGGTTGAATCTGCCAGCTGCTCTGATTTGGGCAGAGGCCTTTACGGGAGCTCTGGACCTTCCCAATCCTTGCCGGAATGGGGTGGAAGTGGAAACTTACTGTAGGGCGATGTTGGGAATAGACTAAGGATATGATCAAGGCGACGATCAAGGAGACGATCAAGGCCACGATCAAGGCGATGATCCAGGCGATGTACGGATCCAAAACTAGGTTCGCCCTCAGGGAGAGGCCTTAGCCGAGACTGGACCCACGACCGAGAGAGAAAGGATTAGGATGGGAAGCTATCAGTTGGGACAGTATTACCCGACAAAATCATTTTTGCATGACCTGGACGGGAGGTCCAAACTCTTTGCCCTCCTTTTGTTTTTGATTGTTCTCTACCAGAGCCATAGCTTTCTTGTATTTGCGGGTCTAACTGGCCTCTTTCTTGTTCTATGGGCTCTTAGCCGGGTCCCTTGGCAAATACTCCTTCGCCCCTTGCGTGCCATCCGTCTTTTTTTCTGGATTACTTTTTTCCTGGATTTTTTCTGGCCAAACCCGGGGGAGTTGACCTATGCTTTGCCAGGCCTGTCTTTCCTGTCTTTTAGCCTGGAGAGCCTGGGGCGTGGCTTCTTTTTTACTTGGCGGCTGGCCTTAATGGTTCTTACCTCTAATCTCTTAGTCTGTATGGCAACAGCGCCCCCGGCCTTAGCCCAGGCCATGGAGAAGAGCCTTTCCTGGCTATGTCCCACAGAAAAAAGTCGACGTAAAGTCCGAGATTTCTCCCTTCTCCTGACCCTGGCTCTCAATTTTATCCCTCATATCTTAGAAGATGCTCAAAAGATCCAGGCTGCCCAGATCTCCCGGGGTGCCGATTACTCAGGCTGGCGTAAAATCAAGACCTTTTCCACCCTCTTAATCCCCCTCTTTTTTGCAAGCTTTAGGAGAGCCCAGGACTTAGCCGTGGCCATGCAGGCAAGAGGATTTGTTCCGGGAGCCCAACGTGGGAGCCTATACCCGGCAAAATTTGCCAAGGAAGACTGGTACTTTGTCTTAATCTTTGCAGCCTCTATGGGTGCCTTGGTTTGCTTGGCCTAGGAAATTATCTTTTCTTTCAAAAATTTTTTTAGATATTCTCTTGACAATATATATATATATATATAATGCTAATTTGCAATGACTGACTCAGTTATCGAGAACTAAATAGCAGAAAAGCCAACAGTTTAAGACTCGTGCGGGCAATAAAGATAACCTGTTACTTGGCGTATAGATTACTAGGTGGCTTATGCAAATATATCCAAAAGGAGTGTCAGTTCAATGTCCGATCATAGAGTGATAGAGTATCGAATTGAAAAGATATCAAAAGGCTTTTCCGGCCAACCAGTACTTAAAGATTTTACGACTTCTTTTTCTTCCGGAAAAGTTGTCGGATTACTAGGACCTAATGGGGCTGGGAAGACTACCCTATTTAAATGCTTTTTAGGCCTATATTCATATACTGGAACAATTGAATTATACGATTCTATTTCGACATCCAGTTCTCTTCTTCAAAAGCAAGATGTAAGTGGCATGGTAGGTGCTCCATCATTTTATGAATCTC
>CAKZWV010000021.1 GCA_937922005.1 uncultured Clostridia bacterium
CCCAGGTCTTGCAGGCCTGCCATCTTGGTATTTACCTGGTCCGCCCAGTGCTCTTGGGCTAGATTCAAAACTTGGTCCCCCTGGGTCCACCCGTGTTCAAAAAGGGCCAAACCCGGATGGTCTAGGATGGTCTTTGCTAGGTCCAAAAGGGGCGGGTAGCAGGCTAGGCCTCCCTCATCTGCTTCGAGGGCGGACCGGGGATCATTAAGGAGGACCTCTCCGTCTTCATCCAGTTCATCTCGAGAGATATAAGGGGGATTTGCTAGAAATACATCAAAGGCCTCCACTGTTCCCTGATCATGACCTAATTGCGCCAGAAGGCCTGCCTGATCAAAGAGGTCGCCCACAAAAAAATGGGTTCTGACGTCGGCTTTCACGCCCCCCGAAGGGCTATCCTCTATCAAATAGGCTGCATTCGCTTTCGCATAGGAAACGCAACTGGGGTCTTGGTCAAAGCCCCAAAGGTCAATCCGAAGGGTAAAAAGCGAGGGCTTGTCAGCAGTCCGAGAGGCTTGGAAAAGCTGGGATTGCTCCTTATCAGCGATCCAATCCAGGAGGGCCCTAATCAGGCTAATCCCTAGACAGCCAGAGCCCACACAGGCATCTATGACTCTAATATGGAGGAGAGGGGGGGGAAAAGGAAGGCCGGATGGGGGGGGCTGGATTATTTGTTGGCGGGAAGGGGACGGGCTCGATCCTAGCCTCTGCTCGATTTTATCCTTCAAGAAAGCCAGGGCTTCGGCCACCAGAAGCTCCGAATCAGGGCGGGGGATGAGGCAAGCCTCACCCAGGGCAAAGGGATAGCCAAAAAAGTAACCCAGGCCAAGGACTCGTTCTGGCAGGTGGCCCTCTTTCAAAAGCTTAGGTAAGACCTGCAAAAAATACTCCTGCGACCAGGTCAGGGGTTGACGGCTAGATGGCCCCAGAGTCAAATCATAATAGGAGTTGATGGGAGGGCCAAAGGCTAGGTTTAGAAACTTTTGAAAGCGGGACCATGAGTCCTCATCGCTATAAGCGCTGTGGATGGCCCGGCTTAGCTGACGAACCCGGCTGCCTAAAGTTGCTTGGGAAGCTTGGGACACGGGTTAGCGTCTCTTACTAGTGGCTGAAGATCTGTTTTTTGAATCTGTTTGGTCTGTGGAGTCTGCTTTGTCTGTTGAGTCTGCTTTGTCTGTTGAGTCAGCTTTGTCTGTTGAGTCAGCTTTCTCTTTTGAAGAGCGATCAGCCTCTTCTTTTTTGCCCCCGCTTTCATCACTTGACTTTTCATCCTGGTCCTTCTGTGTCTCATCTGTTTGGGAAGACGCATCACCGGCCTTCTTGTCAGCCAGATCCTCAGGCTCATACCACTCCAAAGGAGCTGCAGGATCATAACTGCCAAAGCCATCCATATCCAAATAGAGATCCTGGTAGCCCGATTTGCCAGGTTGGCGATTATAAATCAAATAGCCTTGTGGCGTTGTAATTACTTTGGCATGTTGAACGGGCAGGACTAAATGAGTCAGGGCTGGATTCGTTGGATCTGTCGCATCCAGGATGGCAAGGTTAGAGGCTCCCTCCTTGGAAGTTGCAATGAGCCACTTGTCTTGGGTCCAGGGGTAAAGCAAGAAAACGGGCGCCTTAATGTCTCCACTCCTGCGCAATTTTCCCTCTTGGTCGTAGAAAAGGAGCTTCATTCTATTTGGGGTGGAAATTCCGGACCCTTTGCTACTCATCTGCGCCATAATTACATAGAGGCCATCCCCATGGGGGTAAACAGCCATGGCCTGCTGGCCTTTCTTCACGTTCATATGAAGGCGTCGGTCATTCCAATAGACCCGGTAGTCGTAATAGTTGATATAGCGAATATTTGCTTCGTCGTCCCCCAAAATGCTGGTCTGAAACTGATTAGCATTGTAGTTAAAATAATAGAGGGGGACAGGACCCTGGAAGCTCGTAAAGCAAGGAATGGTCTTGACATCCCGGTAAGTCACCACGGGGCAAGGGTCCCCAACTTCTAAAGAGCTGCCAAAGGGGGCATTGGTCGTCCGTAGATCTTGCTCTTGGATTTCTAATTTTCCCTTTTTCTTATTTTTTTGTTCTGTATTATGGTTTCGCCGGTCGGATTCTTGCTCTGACGCATTGGTAGAGTCTTTTTCGGAAGTGGCTGTATCGTCCGTAGGATCCGTGGCGTCGTTAGTACTTTCTTTCGTGGATTCTTTTACAGAGTCGGCAGAAGACTCTGTAGAAGAGGCATTGGTCTCTTCCTCGGACTGCAAAACCTCTTCCTCCTCCGTTTTGCTCTCCTCCTTAGGAGTCCCCAAAACCATATTTCCATCGTATTGGGCCTCTACCTTGGCCCAGGCTTCAGCCTTAAGCTTGTCTTCCTGGTCATTTCGCCCTACATAGATCTGACGCTCTAGGCTCATCTCTTCTTCGGTCAGAGGTCGAACCACCTCTTGACTGATTTCCAAAGTGCAATTTTGGACTTCATCGGCATCGGGGCTAGTAAAAAAGCAAGCAGATGCCACAAGCTTAGAGCCCTTTTGATGGAGAATGGGCAGGGACAGAGGGGAAATATAGTTGGCCTGGTGGATCGGATATAAGGTCTTTTTCTCAGGATCGAGGGATAAAATCTCACAACGATTAAAATTTCTTTCCCCAGGAAGGGCTAAAACCTTAGCCGATAGGACGATAAAGGACCCAACAGGGCCGCCGGATAAAACTTCCAGCAACTGGGTCGCTGGAAACTCATAGATGACCTTTGGACTAGGATGGTCGGCCTTCAAATCACAAGCCATTACGGCCTCCGCCACAAAGGGGAGGCGCTCCTTTTGATCAGAAATCTTCCGCTTGTTTACGGTATAAACGAGGGTGCTTCCATCAAAGTAGAGCGGGGTCAGACTCCTTCCCCTGGAATTTTTGGCATAGGTCCCCATCAAAAACTTACTATTTAGGTAAGTCAGACCCTGAACCTTACCCCCCACCAAGTCCGTGTCCTTGAGGCTCGAAGGCGTAACCAGGGAGGATAAAGTGAATTCAGGAGTATTTTCTTCTTCATTCTCCTCTTCTCCTGGTTCAGTCCCTTCGCCTGGCTTGTGACTTACAGCTTTCTCCTCATTGTCCGAAGGGTCCTCATCACCTGTCGTAAGAGACTCACTTGCTGACGATAAAGGATCCTCCATTTCCTTATCCTGATCCTTTGCAGAACGAGATTCCGAAATCGTCTGGTGACTTGACCTGCCGATTTTGCGAGTTTCTTTACTATTCATCTCTGTTGCAAATATTCCCTCAGCCCCCCGCAAGGGAAAGATGAGGGCTACCAGCATAGCGACCGTTACCCCGATGAGCAGGGACCGTCTCAATGCCTGGACAAGGCCAGAGGATGGGTTACTAGGTAAAAAGGATTTTTTCATGGAGTACTCCTAACAAAAATGGAGGACATAGGCCCTCATCATGAAATAAACGATATTCAAAAAAACGGAGAATCTTCAAGGAAGTCTCCGTTTTTTTCTTATGCTTTCGCATTTTGCTCTGCGATGGCCTGACGTCTCTTAAATTTCTCAATCTTACCACCGGTCTTTAAGGCCTTTTGTTTGCCTGTATAAAAGGGGTGGCAAGCGGAACAGACGTCGACATTGAGCGTCTCACGGACTGACTCCGTTTCAAAAGTGTTCCCGCAGGCACACTTGACGACACATTTCCCATATTGGGGATGGATACCTTGTTTCATATTTTCACCTCACATAGAAGGGGTGCGTAGCCTTGATGGTACGTATACCCCAACGGTTTGGCTTTTAAGAAGAAACAGGGTCCTCGTCCTCCCGGGGCCATCCTAGCCACAAGAAAACTCACCCTCTCTTCAAAACCAGCGTACAGTATAACAAATAAGAAGAGCCATTGCAATATTTTAAGAAAAAATTCGAACGACCCCCAGGGTCCCTAGGCTCATTAAAAAAGCAGCTAAGAGGATACCTCCAAGGGCCGCTATGCAAGTTTCTTTAAAGTCTAGGTCCAAGAGCGAGGCTGCCAGGGTGCCAGTCCAAGCCCCTGTCCCTGGAATGGGAATCCCAATAAAAAGAAAGAGGGCCCAGTAAATGCCTTTTTTATCCCTCTGCAGCTTTCTCCCGGCTGCTGCGCCACGGTCCAAGAAAAACTGGAAGAAGCGAGCTAGTTTTGGGGCTGGCAGGGAGCTCCCCCAAATTAAGACCTTTCTAGCTAAAAAGAAGATCACCGGTACGGGCAAAATATTCCCAACAAGGGCCAGGCATAGAGCTGGCCAAAAAGGCACATTCCAGCCTAGGGCATAGACCACCGCTCCTCGAATTTCAATGAGGGGAAGCATGGAAAGGAAGAAGGTAAAAAGGTATTTGTACAACAAATCTGGGATCATGGCGGTTCCTACTGGCCTCCAAAGGCTTGTATTTCAGCCAATTCATCCAAGTGAACCCGTTTACCCCGAATCAGCTGGAAGTTTTCATGGCCCTTCCCAGCAAAGACGACTAGGTCATATGGCTGAGCCATGGACAAAATCTGATGGATGGCCTCTCTCCGATCTGCGCAGGCAAAGACCTGTTCTTGAGGAAAGGCTGGAGGAACGGCAGCTTTCATATCAGCTAAAATCTGCTCAGGATCCTCATACTCTGGATTGTCCGAAGTAAGCATCATCACACTGGCATAGGCTGCCGCCGCTTCCGGCAATTCTCGACGCCGCTCCTTGGTTTTCCCTCCGACGCTACCAAAAAGGCAGAGGATCCGTGAGTGGGCCCCTCCTCCTGCCAAATAAGTCTGGTACGTGGGCAGTTCAGCAATGTTAGACTGAATCTCTTGGACAGCTTTCAGGCAAGAACGGAGACTAACCCCGTTATGGGCATAGTCAATGATGCAATAAAAATCCTTGCAGGGATAGAGGTTCATCCTACCTGGGACCTTAAGGGCTGGGGTTATTTGTGCTAAGAGGTCGAGTTTTTGAGAAAATTCAGGAATAATTTCGGCTGCCACCGAGAGGGCTGCCCCAATATTCTCCCTATTAAAGCTCCCAGGCTCCTGCAAGTAGAAAGACCGGTTGGCGTAGGTGAAAAACTCCCCGAAAGATAAGGGGCCTGGTTCGCCTTTCGATTTTAAACCTATGAGAGCTGACGAATGGGGATCAGACTCTGCCGACAAATGGAGATCAGACTCTTCAGCCTCTTGTGAGAAATAACGCAAGGGAAGGCCCGTCTCTTTGGCTTTTTCTTCAAAGTATGCCAGTCCCTCTCCCCGGCAGTTGAGGTGGATCATCCGAGCCTGAGTAAAGAGCTTAGCCTTAGAAGCCCGGTAGTCCTCCTGTGTGGGATGCTCTCTGGGCCCAATATGGTCTCGGAAAAGGTTAAGCCAGACTGCATGGTCAAAAGTCAGGCCAGCACACCTTCCATCCTTCCCTGCCTGAGACGAATACTCCAAGACCGCCACTTTAACCCCAGCCTTTACAAAGGTCTGGAGGACCTCCCAAAGAAGGGGTGCCCCGGGGGTAGTATTAGCTAGAACCTGGTAGGGACCAGCTATCAAGGATTGGAGGGTCGTAGTACGATTAGCTTCTTGCCTAGCTCCCTGCCTAGAAAGGGCGCTGGCCAAAGGGTCTTCTATAGACCAATCCTGGCTTAGGAAAGGGGACTTCCAATCAGAAGGGGGGAGATAGACCCCACAGGTACCAATTAGGCCGGTTTTGATACCAAAGGCATTAAGCATTTCGTAGAGGTAAAAGCTAGAAGTGGTCTTTCCTTTGGTTCCCGTGATCCCTACCAAGGTCAGTTTTTCTTCAGGATGGCCATAGGCTAGGGCACTCAAATCGCCCAAAGTTTTGGCAAAAGAATCTGGGGGCACAGAGAAAAAGAGACAAGGCTCAGAAAAGTTCTGGACCAGGGGCAAGATTCCCTCTTTTTCTTTTTCAACAACAAAGATTCGGCTTCCCTGGGCATAGGCTTGAGGCAAAAAGCTATGGCCGTCCAAGTCATGACCCTGGTGGGCCAAAAAGACCTCCCCTGTGGCAATCTTTCGAGAATCGACCTGGAGGCCAGTCCAAGTTATAGGCAAGGCAAGCTGGTCTGCAAGGTCTTGGGACCAGACATAAAAAGCCTTTTTTGCTGGATCCCAGACAAAGGGATTTTTTCGAAAACTAAGTGAAAAAAGCGAAGATAAAAGCACAACTCTCTCCCTTACGATGACGGTTCCGTCTCTTGGCTCGGCTGATCCGAGCTACAATAATAGGCATAAATAGTATTTGCAATGGCCTGGGCTAAAACCTTATTCTGGTCGTCGCTTTGGATTATTTGTAGGTCGCGGGTATTGGTGAGGTAGGCAGGTCGAAAATCAACGGAAAGCAGGGATGTCCAGCGTTCCAGAGGGGATTTAGTAGCTCGAGGTAAGAGCATATCTTTGGGGGGAAGAAGCTTGGGCAAAAGACCTGTGGTCGTCTGTAAGAGGAGAACGGCCAGGCGGTGGCGATCTTCCTCTGGAAAGCCCATCCAAATCGGATAGGCTGGTTGGTCTCCCTCTGCAATCTGACGGAGAAGCTCATCATCTGCTAAATAAGCCACCTCACAGCCCGCCCGATCAGGGTGGGAAAAGTTGGCGTTGAGGCCAATGTTGATCACCAGGCAGTCTTGAAATTGACCCTGGAGGTCCAAAATCATCTTGAGAGACGGGGGACAGCCGTAGGGAACAAAGACCTCCTCATTTTTCTCCGAAGGGGCCCCCTGTAAGAGGTGGTTGAAGTCAGGATGATCCTTATAAGCAGGTGCAATGGCCTTTCCCAGGCGAGCCAAGAGGCTTTGAAGTTCAGGATGATAGAAAGACTCAGAAGCCAGTTCCCGGTCAAAGCGGTCACAAATATTGTAGGCAATGGCTGCTGCCCTCTGGGTATCAGAAAGATCCCGGTCATTTTCTCGTAGGAGGATGACCTTAGCCCCTAACTTCTCTAGGTTGATCTTAGCCTCCTGAGCAATTTTTAAAGTAATATCTTTCCCACGCACAGGCGTAAAAGCCTTGTACTCCGTTTGAGATGCAGTCTTGAAAAAAACAGAACTTGAGTTCTCAGCGGATGGATTGTCGATAGAAGAGGATGCAGTTGCATCGGTCTTGGATATGGAACTTGGATCCGAAGCCAGAGACATCGATCTTTCTATGGCTGGGGAGGCCGGTTCCTCATGGATGCCTCCTTGGGCATCTAGGTAGACAACAGGCCCCCAATCATCTCCCCCATACATGGGATTGAGAAAAACTGTCAAATCCCGTAAGGGGCGGTCGGCTACCGGGCGTCCCTCCATAGTACTGAGATCCACCTTATGAAAGTCTGACCAATAAGAAATCGGGGGCCATTGGTCTTCCCCATCTTTATTGACAGCTACCAGGGCCCCCTCTTTCACCGGAAAGGGTGCCAATTGACGACGCTCACTCGGAGGAAGTCGCCTCTGATCCCGGGCAAAAAGATAATAAGCCCGGTTCAGAGCCCCAACTATTAAACTTACCAATAAGATCAGTGTGATGGCCACACGGGCTTGTTCTCTATTCAATGATCTCTACCATTCTCCCTGATGCAATGACTGCCCAGGTTACTCGTATTCTGCGGCAGTTTGGATCAAGCAATGTTCCAGCTTCGCCGTCAATTTTCCTATCATCGCCGGGTCATCAGCCTCAATCATAATACGAATCAACGGTTCGGTCCCAGAGGCACGCAGAACCAGACGTCCATGTCCCAGGAGCTCCTCTTCCACCTCTGCTGCCATATTCTGGACTTTCGGGTTATCTAGGATATGTTCCTTAGCCTTAGCGGAAACCCGAACATTGGTTAAGTTCTGGGGGTAATTTGTCATGGTTTGAGCCAAATCTTCCAGAGTTCTCTGGGTGGCTCGCACAACCTGGAGCAGGGTCAGGGCTGTCAGCATCCCATCTCCAGTCGTAGCATAGTCACGTAAAATAATGTGACCAGATTGTTCTCCCCCAAGATTATAGCCCCCTTCCAACATGGTTTCCAAGACATAGCGGTCGCCCACCTGGGTCCTGCAGAGCTTTATGCCTTCTTGGTCGCAGAATTTTTCAAGGCCAAAGTTGCTCATCACCGTCGCAACAATCGTATTGGACACCAAGGCTTCGTGATCCTTCCAATAAGCCCCGATGATAGCCATCACCTGATCGCCATTGATTTCCTGGCCCGTATGGTCTACAAATAGGACCCGATCCGCATCCCCGTCAAATGCAAATCCTAAGTCGCAGCCTTCGTCACAAACTGCCTTGCTGAGAGCATCTAGGTGGGTTGAGCCACAGTCGGCGTTGATGTTAACCCCACTGGGTGTATGGGAAAAGAAAATGGGGTTTTCAATTACTTTAGTAAAAATCCGGGGGGCAATTTCCGAAGAGGCACCATTGGCACAATCAATAGCCACCTTCAAAGGCAGGGGCTTAATAGGGGGCTGATGGGCATCTAGGTGGCCGTCCCGGTCTAAAAGCCGATCGCTCCTTTGTTCATCAAAGCACCTTAACAGATGGTCGACATAGAGTTCTTTCGTACTTTTCTGCAGTTCAGGATCCCGCTCGACCCTTCCCAAGGAGCCCCCGGTCTGCCGATCTAAGAAAACACCGCCAGGATAGGCTGCCATCAGAGCTTCAATTCGATCTTCTACCTTATCTGGCAATTTACGCCCGGTTGGGGCAAAAACTTTGAGGCCATTGTAGGCAAAAGGATTGTGCGAGGCCGATATCATAATTCCTCCTGCATAGGAACCCAGTGAACATAGATAGGCAAGTCCTGGGGTAGGCAGGAGTCCAAGGGATAAAACATCAAAACCGCAGCTAGTGATACCAGAAATCAAGGCTGCTTCGATCATATCCGCTGAAATACGAGAATCATGGGCGAGAATCATCGTTCTCTTCCCGCTTTGTTCCGCCAGTATTTTGCAGGTAGCAAAGGCCAATTTAAAGGCAAGCTCTGCTGTGAGGGTAACGTTAGCTTCCCCTCTAATCCCATCAGTTCCAAATAATCTTGACATTACGGATGATCTCCTTCACTTTTTTCCTTTAAGGTGCGAACCGCCACAAGGACCTTGTCTGGGCTCACATTATCCAAGCGGGTATGTAAGTTGGTATCCACCTGGACATTGACTTGCATGGATTGTATGCCCTCTTGATTCATCGTTCCAAGATCTACATAGGCCTGAATATCGCTGTTTCGCAGGTAGTCGATAAGATTAGTGCGAGCCGTCAGCGTCACCAAGACCCGATCTACCGGCAAGTCAGCAGTAAGTTTCTCATCCAGCAATTGGTTGTCGGATCGGTAGGTCAAGGGTACAGAAAAAGACTTCGTCTTCAAAGGGTTAACCATAGCCTGGACATAAAACCAGATAGCCATGGAGATAAACAAGGAGGCCAAAAAGAGCATCAACCGGCGTTTTTGAAAACGGCGATCATCCTCTACTCTCTTTTTCCCTCCCTTGGGATTTTTCCTTTCCTGCCAGAAGTCTTGGAGGCGGTCCTTCAGGGTCTTTTTTTCCTCTCTGGGGAGGAGGTAGTATTGAAGCTGCATTTTGAGAGCTTGGGCATCACGGAGGAAAAATAATTTCCCGCCTACGGCCAAGGATATGGTCTTATGCTCCTCCGAAGTTACGACAGCTAAGGTATCTCCGATATTAGATGCCTCCATGGCAGCTCTATGGCGGGTTCCACGATCGGATCTTGCCGCAAAACCTTCCGTTAAGGGAATATGGATCCTAGCAGCCACCAGACGATCCCCACGGACAAGCGCTGCCCCATCATGGAGAGGAGAGCCTAGGTAGAATATTTGTTCCAGGGCAGTACTAGAAATCTCGGCATCCAGGGTACAGGCATTGTTTTGCTTTAAAAATTCATCCAGGGCCGTCGTTCGCTCAATGAGTATGAGAGAGCCCGTCCCCTCCTGGATCATATGACCGCAAGCTGCAGCAATGGCATCGATGCTCTTCATGAGGGGTTGCTTCATCGTCAACTGGTTTTCTGACGAGGTGAACATATTAAAGCCCGAGCGTCCCACGGTCTCCAAGGCCTTTCGTAATTCCGGCTGAAAAATTACCACAAAAGCAATGGCAAAAACTGAAATCAGACGACTCAGCACATACGCCATGGTTGTCAAGCCAAAGATCTGGGGTAATATAGCCAAAAAGATGACAAAGACAACCCCTTTTAGGAGTTGCCAGGCCCTTGTTTTACGCAGGAGGTTAAGGACATAGTAAATCAACAGGGTTGTTACTAATATGTCAATGATGGCCATAATGAGAGATTCGGTATCTCCCAAAAATAAAAAGCCCTCGTATACCGTTGTCACAACCTTGCTGAGTAGACTAACCAATCGATTGAGGATACTGTTGGGATTCAAGCTAATCCTCCTAGGATCCAATAAACTCCTGCAAGATAGAATCTTGAGGTACAAGGTCAGCTGAGACCATGGGAATATTTTCACAGCAGTGATAGAGGCGGGTGGCATCCTTAATAGCTGAATTTAAGTCAGCATAGAACAGGCCAGGGCGAACATTGGGTGAAGGGGCAAGATCTCCTTTATGATACTGCTCTAGAGAAAGTCCCAATTGTTTATAAGCAATAGGGGCCAGGATACAGTAGGCATAGGGCAGGGCAGAATTGATATAATAGTCAGCCTTTGCCAAATAGGGCATTATGATCTGATCTTCCGTCTTAGCGATGATAGGCCAAAAGTCGAGAGTGGCCAGGGCCGAAGTCGACCGATGGAAGGTATCCCGACAAATTCTCCGCAGTTTTCGCAAATCACTTCGCCCCAGCATCATGCTATCCTGGTAAAGGGTAGCATTGGGCATGATAAAGAGGAAAAGGCGCTCCTCATCTTCCAGATGGGGAGCCAGGCGGTCCGAGAGGGCGTGGAGACCCTCAATCAACAAAATCGTATTTTCAGGCAAAGTATAGTCGCAATCCTGTTCATACACCCGAGTCCTCGTCTTAAAGTCAAAGGTAGGAAGGCGAACCGTCTTACCTTCTGAAAGCTCTTGGAGGTGCTGGGTCAGGAGGGCTAGGTCCAGGGCAGACTCACTCTCGTAATCGGGGCGTCCCTGCTCATCATACTGGGTTGCCCGAGCCAGATAGTAATCGTCGATCGAAATCTGTTTGCAGGGACGTCCTAGCTTGGCCAGCCCGTCGACAAAGCGGCGGGCAAAGGTTGTCTTGCCTGAGCTTGTGGGTCCAGACAAGAAAACCATTTTGAGCCTTGGGTTATAGGCTGCTTTTTCCAGAATCCCTTGCACTTGTTCCTGGAAGTCACGTTCACATCGATCAATAAATTCAGGGAAGCGATTGGCTCCCAACTGGCTTTCTAATTCTTCTAAATCTAATACTTTTCCTTTTCCCAACCGAGCCATCTCGTCCTCCTTCAAAGCAGACCTACCCGTGCTTACTCCTCCTTAGTCACCATAAGTTCTGAACCAGAGCCATCTTTCTTAGTTTTTTCTTCTAAAAAATAATCCCCATCTGATTGGGCAAGACGCATCCAGAGATGAAGGGATACAGAGTCAGACTCTGGTACCTTCCCTGAGACAACCTGATCCCCATCCTGGTAGGCCTCGACAAAGCACTTATATAGGGCCTTGGCTTGGTCTTCCTTAATCGGCTCTTGGAGGGTCATAATAAGGCGTTGATTGGACATCCCATGGATAACTACGTTCTTTCCATATTCCAAATTTTCACTCTTGGGCAACACTTTTTGAGCTGCTGCCATAAAATTTTCTGTAATCACGGCCTTTTTTTTGTCTCGCTCTATGGTCGCAGGAATCGTAAGGGCTAAGAAAATGCCAAAGAGAGCAAGGGGAATGACCGTCAAAATAATCCTTTGGCGGATGGTCAAGTCGGTCACCGTAACTTGCTTTTTCTTAATTTCATAAACTTGTTGTTGCTTGCCCACCTTGGAGGCTGAAGATTGGACCTCAGCCCGAGCAGCAATTTTCTCAAAGTCCAGGTCTCGAACCTGATTCTTGGGATCCAGGCTTGGACCCGTATATGGCTCTTGTTCTTCATTGGGAAAGACGACATCTTCTCCCTCTGCCAATCGCTCGTCAATATCAAAGGCCTTTTGGCCTTCAAAGACACAATCACAATATAGGCAGTGGCCCTTCTCCTGATCGGGGTCTAAAAATAAAATGGAGCCACAATTGGGACACCGTCCTTCTTTTAATTCCATCTGGGTAGTTCTCTCCTCATTCGTTGGTCGTCCCTTGCCTGTTAGATCCGCAACTAGGACGCCTTGCTATTCTATCCAAATCTCGGTCATTTCGCAAATTGATGCTAAGCAGGCACAATATTTACAAAAGCCCAAAGTTTTACTTGCGAACACCTCACAGAAACCCAGAAAAGCATTGACATGACGGGCATTTCTGCCGATAATATGCCTGCATCAGCACTGAATAGGAGGTGTGACATGAATAAATCTGATTTAATTGCCAGGGTTGCCGAGGAATCCAACCTCAGCAAGAGGGATACTGAGTTGGCCGTCAATACCCTATTTGACACCATTGCCAAAGCCCTTGCCCAAGATGAAAAGGTAGTAATTGTTGGATTTGGAACCTTTGAAGTCCGTAGCCGGGCCGCTCGTAAAGGCAGAAATCCAAGCACTAAGGAAGAGATTGAAATCCCGGCCTCTAAGGCTCCCGCTTTCAAAGCCGGTAAGACCTTAAAGGCTATGGTGAACAAAGACTAGCGCCTGTCGTTATTCAAAACGACCGCTATTCATGGTTCCGATCCGATGATTGGGAAAGTAGATCGTCGACCCATAATCCACATTCGTACAAGATAGGCTGTGATGATTCTGAGAGCATTTCAGCCTTTTTTTATGTCCAAAAAACCCCGGACCCTGGTATCTGTCAGGGGTTATTTGGATCGTGCCTCTTCTCTCCCTCTAGGCTGAGGTTCCCTTCAAGTCTTAGCAGACTTTGGATATCTTCGTGAACTGCCGCATAGACGGATTGTAATCTGGCTAGCATCAACTCTTTGTTGACTTGACCCTGGGCGGTGCCCTCCTGACGGTATTTTTGCTCTGCAGCCAAGTATTTTTCATAAGCTGCAGCCAGCTGGCGGATTCCAGACGGCCCCATCTTTGGTTTTATGTCAATGGAATACTTACCTTGTGCTACATCACGCACCGTAAAGGGGGCTGGTTCAGACACCTTGAGCTTAGAACTTTCCCAAGCGTTGTCCTCCATGGAAGGATTTGCACCAGCATCTAGCATAAAATTTGCACCATCCTGCTGTAAATCATTGGCGTTGGTACCCAGCATATGCTTTTCCCTTGTTTCCAACTTATAATCCGCCTCAGCACCCGGCTTCTGATCTATCAGCATATCTGGACTGGTGCCAAGCTGACTGTGAGAGCTATGAGCTTCTGCCATTCTGGGCCAATATCCATGGAAAATCCGGTACATTTCATCGAAAAGTCGGCATAAGCAAGCTACATTTGTATATTGCTCTGCTCTAGCAAGCAAGGGGGCACTGACTCGGGGCCGACTTTGGTATGAAGTTGGCAGTTCCCCATTCTTGGACTCTTCTTGGTGCTCAGCCTTAGCTAGTCTTTTGAAGAGGCTACGCAGATTTCGTTCAATGCAGGCCACACTTGTCTGATGCTCTTGCGCACAAAGGTGATAAAGAGCTTTCACCGGTTTCATAAGGCTTTGATCGGGAATCAGACAGGCTAAGGCAAATTTTAATATGGTATAGCCCTGCAAGGAGCGGTCAAAGGGATGGCGTTCTAAAGTCTCACTGATAAGGCGGCCTTGGTCTAGCCACTGTTCTAACTCATGGTAAATAGGCCGATCTTGATACCGCTCTAGTTGGAAGGATGAGGCCCACTGGCGTGGTGCCATAACTTCTCTGATTAAATTTTGTCGTTGAATCGCCCTGCCCGCTTGCAAGGGCCCCCTACTGCCATCAACTAGGTAATGGCTGTTGCCTAATTTATCTCTCACAAAAATGGCCCCCTCTTCTTGGAGTAAGTTATTAACTTGTTGAACCAATTCTTTATCAGATCCTGCCACATGGTAACAAACGTCTTCAGGCACGATGCCTCCTCCTTCCAGCACCTAAAAGAAAAGAATTTAACAAGGTGCAACAGGAGGCAAAGTTGTAAGGAGGTCATGACTGCTGATACCTTTTAAGGATTTTTAGGTGCATGACTACTATACCAAATCCAGCTGTCCCTATGGGCTCTTTGTCGAAATTTGTCGAAAGATTTCTTATGTTTTTAATTTCTCTTATGTCTCTCTTCATCAGGATGAGACACGCAGACATTCACTATGGGAAAAACAGACACTCGCTTGCGATAAACAAGATCTTCCTGTTAGGCCATAAACCCCTATAAGCAGATCTATTTTTGAGGTGCTAAAATGTCTTCTGGTCCCTTCGTATTTTCCTGTCCTTTCAGATCTTCAATTTGAAGAACAGTCCGCGAATATGGAGTATAAGAAATCCGGTAAGTATGATTTGGAGCCATGGTAGGAGCTCTAAGAGCCACAATATAGGCCTTTCCATCATATAGAAAACCTTGATTGGTCTTCTCCATCTCTTCCGTAGTCACGGTAATGGCCTCAATTCCCTTGGCATTGAACTTCGTAAAGGCCGTCAAGTCAAGGAGGCGGGGTCCCAAGCATTTAGAAACCAGGCCAAAGATCAAAACCGCTAGAAAAGAAGGTAAGACATAATAGAGACCATATGCGTAAAAGCCACACTTTTTCGCCCTTATGAGCCGAAAAAAAAGGATCATTAAGGCCCCCACAAGCAAGACAGTAAAGACAAGGGATAAGATAAAATGGAGAGTCATCATGCAAGTTTTTCCCCTTTCCAAAAAGGTATTTCACAGAAAGTCGACAAAGAGGCAAAATGAGATTATTTGAGGATGAGGTTTTTTGGCAAATCATCCGCCGTCAGAATCCGTATGCCCCGTTCCTGGGCCTTGGCTAGGATTTCTTCCCCCTGGGCGACCCGGCCAGGATTACCCGCCACCAGGATTTGGACGTCACCACTGTATTGAGGATGGTAGACCCCACCAAAGGCCTTGAAGAAGTCGACGAGGCGGCTTTGGCGAAAATTCGAAAATTCTCCAACAATAGTAAAAATCTTCCCTGCAAATTCATGGAATTTAGGATAATGCTGACGCCAGACCTCCTCCGGACTAGTTTCGGTTAGGTGGGCTAGAGACTCATCAAAGAGGGAAAAGGTCATTTGGGCGGAGGCTTCGGCTTGTGCTTGGGCGGCTTCAGCTTGCTTACGGGCCATTTCCGCCTTCTCATGGGCCTGGCGCTCTTCATCGCTCATCAGAGCAGTGAGGCCCAGGCTGCGGAGTTGGTCCAGGGTATCCTGTGTGGCTGGGTCCTGGAAAAAGTCGTAGAGATTTTCGCCTAAAATAGTGCCTACGGTCGGGAGGCTTTGCCAGGTTTCAAGGCTCAAGCCCTCCAAATCCTCCACCCTAGGATAGAGGTCAAGGATCTTTTCTATGCGGCTGAGACTGACCCCCGGAATCCCCAAGCCCGTCAAAATCCGAGCTAGGGGCCGGTTTTTAGCCCCCTCAATGGCATCGAGAAGCTTATCCACAGTCTTTTGTCGACCAATCAGGCCAGAATTAATTAAGTCCTGGCGGTGGTCCCGTAAGCGGAAGATGTCGGGAAAGTCACGAAGATACTCCTTTTCTTGGAGGAGAGTCACTGTTCGGTCCCCCAAACCGCTGATATCCATAGCCTGGCGGGAGGCAAAGTGGATGAGCTGGCCCTGAATTTTAGCCGGACAATGAGGATTCAAGCAATAAAGCTCGACTCCCTCCTCCTTGGGATGGCCAACCGGACCTTGACAGACCGGACAGGCCGTGGGGGGCAAAATAGGCTGGGCATCTGCTGGTCGGGCCTCCTTATTGACCCCTATGATCGCTGGGATAATTTCACCACTCTTGATGACAGTCACGAGGTCTCCCACCCGAACATCTAGGGCCGCCAGATTGGTGTAATTATGAAGGGTCGCCTGACTTACCCGACTTCCAGCGAGTAGGATGGGATCCAGGATCGCCAGGGGGGTAATCCGACCGGTTCGCCCCACCTGGGAAGTGATGGAAAGCACTCGGGTTTCTTTCTCTTTAGGAGGATATTTGTAGGCCACAGCCCATTTGGGGGCTTTGGCGGAGGCACCTAGGCGAGCCGAATCAGCTAAGAGATCTAATTTGACGACAGCCCCATCCACCCCATAGGGCATGTCTTCCCGATCTTTGCCAAAGGCCTCAATAGCCTCTACGACCTGGCTGATCTCCCTATAGGGGCCCTGCTGCGGAACGGTAGCAAAGCCTAATTGCTTGAGGTAGGCCAAGGTCTCCGACCGGGTAGTAAAGGTCAGTCCTTCCGCCACTCGGATTTCAAAGGCAAGATAAGTCAAGCCCTTGCGGCGGACTAAGGAAGGCGAGGGTTGGCGCAAGATCCCCGAGGCCGCATTCCTAGGATCCATAAAAGTCTTCTCCCCTTCTCGTTCGGCCTCTTCATTGAGGGCACGGAAGCGCTCTTTGGGTAAATAGACCTCGGCTCGGATTTCCAGGTCCTTGGTGGCCTGTCCCGGCGGGAAATCTAGGTTCAAAGGTAAGCTCAAGAGCTCCCGGACATTGGCTGTCACATCTTCCCCAAAACTATGGCCGTCCCCCCGGGTCAGGGCCTGGAATAGGACCCCATCCTGGTAGCGGATGCTGACAGACAGGCCATCAATCTTGCGCTCCACCACAAAGGGGGCCCCCGGGACATCCTTCAAAACCCGCTGCAAGAAGATCTCCACCTCTCCCTCACTAAAGACATCGGTCAAGGAAAGCATGGGAGAGCGGAGACGGACCCGAGAGAGGCCTTGGGCGGAAGCCTTGCCTCCCACCTTCTGCGAAGGAGACTGAGATAGGTCTGCGCCCCCCTCTCCTTCCTCTTCCTCAAGCCTTGCCAGTTCAACCATGAGCCGGTCATATTCTGCATCCGAAACCAGGGGGGCACTTTCTTCGTAGTAGGCCCTATTGAGCACTTCCAAATACTCCCTCAGGTCTTGCAGGGACCGGGCCGGGGAATCGACCCCGACGCCAGGCTTTTCTTCGACCTGAGCTGCTTTGCCCTGGGGTCTATCTTCTTGAAGTCCTAGGTCCTGCGGGCTGGCCCCCTGGGCCCCGCCGCTCAGCGGTCTATCTCCTCGCATGGTCTCTCCCTTCTAGGCTAAGGTCTCCAAAATAGCCTCCTGATTGGCCAGTTTATCCTTAAGGTCAGCTAACTTTCCTTGTTCGCTGGCTACCACATCTGCCGGAGCCTTGGTTAAAAAGCTCTGGTTTTGTAGTTTCTTTTCCTGGCCCTGGATCTGTCCCTTGAGTTGGCTAATCTTTTTAGCCAAACGTGCCTTTTCTTCTTCAATATCGATGAGTTTTCCAAGTTCTAAAAAGACCGTCCCAATCGGGAAAGTAATGGAAAGGAAGCCCTTCCAAGAGACATCCCCTTCGGCCACTTGGACCTGGTTGACCCTAGCTAAGGTAGAGACGTAGGGGAAAGCCCGTTTGACCTCTGCCAGGAGAGCCTCATCCTCGGGGCGAAGCATGAGGTCCGGTTTCTTATCCAGACCCACCTGATAATTAACCCGGATATTGCGGATTTCTGTAATGAGCCGCATCATCCTCTCCGTTGTTTCGCTCGCCCGGCGGACCTCCTCCTCTTTGGCTCCCACCAAGGTAACAAGAGGCGTCGTTGGCCACGGACTCTCCATCAGATAGCTAGCTTTCTCAGAACTCCCTGTCAGAGACAAATACTCCCCTCCCAGTTGATACATTTCCTCAGTTACAAAGGGCATGAAGGGATGGAGGAGGGTCACAATCCGGTTAAAGACCGCTAGTAAGGTAAATTGGGCTGCTCTGAGAGGCATAACATCATCAGTCTGGCGGAGCCGGGGCTTGACCATTTCTAGATACCAGTCGCAGAAATGCTCCCAGGTAAAAGAATAGATTTCGCTCAGGGCTATCCCTGGCTCAGGCTTAGCTAAGAGTTTATTGCAGGTTTCTACCAGGGCATCGGCCTTAGCCATGATATCGTAGTCCTCATCTTGGAAGGGCAGGGGACGCAGGGTCTCTCCCTCCCAGAAATCCTCCCTAGACAGGTCCTCGGACAGGTTCATGAGGAGGAAACGGAAGCTATTCCACAATTTATTGACAAAGTTTCTTCCCGATTCAATCTTCGTCAGCGAGAGCGAGGTGTCATTTCCATTGGCTACGGCATTGACCACAGCAAAACGGAGGGCATCGGCCCCGTAATCGCGGATGATCTCCAGGGGATCAATCCCATTGCCTAGGGATTTCGACATCTTTTGCCCGTGCTCGTCCCGAACAAGACCATGGATAAAGACCTGGTGGAAGGGCTCCTGGTCCATGAAATGCATGGAAGTAACCAGCATCCGGCTCACCCAGAACGT
Organism: uncultured Clostridia bacterium; assembly: GCA_937922005.1. Lineage (GTDB taxonomy): Bacteria > Bacillota > Clostridia > Saccharofermentanales > DTU023 > CAKZWV01. The sequence continues at coordinate 18,445 of CAKZWV010000021.1, forward strand.
GATGATATCAAAGCCCGTAACCAAGACATTGGTCGGGAAAAAATACTCCAGGTCCTCAGTCTTCTCCGGCCAGCCCAGGGTTGAGAAAGGCCAGAGGGCAGAAGAAAACCAGGTATCAAGGGTATCGGGATCCGGATCCAGGTGGGTCCCGGCGCAGGCTGGACAATTTGCTGGAGGCGTGGTGCCAACGACAATATGGCCACAGTCCGCACAATGAAAGGCTGGAATGGGATGACCCCACCAGAGCTGGCGGGAAATACACCAATCTCGAATGTTATTCATCCAGTGGAAGTATTGTTTGGCAAAGCGCTCAGGGGTAAAGGCTACCCGGCCATCTTCCACCACCTCAATGGCCTTTTGGGCCAGGTCTTTCATTCGTACAAACCACTGGAGGGAGAGCATGGGCTCAATTTTCTGGTGGCAGCGGTAGCAAGTGGAAACATTGTGGACCAGGGGCTCTTCTTTGACCTTGAGGTCCTTTTCTTCAAAGGCTGCAATGATGGCCTTTCTCGCCTCCATCAAGGTCATCCCAGCCAGGGTGCCTGCGGCTTCATTGAGGTGGCCATCCGTGGTAAAGATGTTGATTTGCTCGAGTTGATGGCGTTCGCCCACTTCAAAGTCATTGGGGTCATGGGCAGGGGTAATTTTCACACAACCCGTTCCGAAGGTCATATCGACATAGGGATCGGCCACAATTGGAATTCTCTTATTGGTCAGGGGGAGCAAGAGGTCTCGGCCCACTAGGTGCTGGTAGCGCTCATCATCGGCATTAACTGCCACTGCCGTATCGCCAGGAATGGTCTCAGGCCGGGTCGTCGCTACAATCAGGCAAGGCTTTCCGTTGAAGGAAGGGGTCTTGGCCAGCAAATCTTCTTCTAAGGGATCAGCCAAGGGATAGGCAAAATACCATAGGGTCCCTTGTTCTTCCACATACTCAATCTCCGCATCCGAGATCCCGGTCCCACAGGAGGGACACCAATTGATGATCCGATTGCCCCGGTATATATAGCCCTCCTCATAGAGGGTCACAAAGGCCTTTTGCACAGCGGCACTTAGGCCTTCATCCATTGTAAAGCGCTCCCTGGACCAATCGCAAGAAAGGCCCAGTTTCTTACACTGTTCGACAATTTTCGATCCATACTGGTCTCGCCAGGCCCAGGCCCGCTCCAGGAATCCTTCTTTGCCCAGATCTTCCTTGGTCTTCCCCTCTTTTGCCAAGGCCTGAACCACCTTGACCTCCGTAGCAATAGCCGCATGGTCCGTTCCAGGCAAATACAGACATTCCTTGCCTTGAAGTCTAGCGTAACGGATGAGGATATCTTGGAGGGTCAAATCTAAGGCATGGCCAATATGGAGCTGGCCCGTGATATTGGGCGGGGGCATAACGATGCAAAAAGGCTCCTTGTCTGGATTATGCTCGGCATGAAAACACCCATGGTCCATCCAATCATGGTAGATCGCCTCTTCTCTGACTTGTGGTTCAAAATTCTTCGGTAAATCATCAATCTTCATGGTATTCTTCCTTTTCTTACGCCAAGCAGGATGTGCTGGCACTATTCTTTGCAAACATGAGCAGCAAGACTCAAGATCTATGGCACTCACACCCTAGATCGCATAGCCCGTAACCAGACCCTCGAAAGTAATTTGATTGAGGTACAAGGTATCGGATTCCAGCTCATTGGTCAAAACAAAATATAGACCCTTTACCTTCGTAAATTTCTCTTCCCGCCAAGGGAGGGAGAAAGTCACCTCTCCCCAGTTAAAGGAGACATCCAAGGTCTGGGCATCGCTTTGCCAGGTAGTCCCATCCAGAGCAACTAAGCGAAGCGCCAGGGTCACCCGGTTCCGCCGCCCATTCTTTTTATAGGTTAAGGTCAGTTCGCGCCACCTTCCCAGGTCTAAGGGGGGATAGAGCGACAGATAATCCAGGATCGGCCCAAAGATTATGGGGGCATTGCCCATTCTCCGATAGGCCACTTCCAAGAAGGGTTCCTGGCTCTGATTATCCCGAGCCATGGCAAAATCTACTTTTCCCTGGAGGGACTCCCAAACGGGACGGAGTTTAGGTTCCAAATGTTCCCCCCAAAAGAGCCCAGCGATCTCCTCTTCTAAGGATAAAACGCGTTTTCGAAGGTCGGCCATTCGCTCCATATCCTTAGCCACTTCCCCTTGTTTGCGCAAAATTTCACCCTTTAAGGTCTCGTACTCTGGGCCCTCTCCTTCCCCTATCTTGCTGATCTCCCGGGTCAGGACCCGTTTTTTCTCTCGGATCCCCTCTTCCAGGCGGAGAGCTTCCGCCCGCCCTTTTTCTCCCCGGGTCTTTAAAAGCTGACTGATACGGTCCATCTCCTGGACCCGGGGCAGGGCCCAGATTTCTAAAAGATCACAGGCCAGCCAAGGAAGGTTGGGACAGTCAAGTCGGTAGTGGGAGGCATCATATCCAGCCTGGAAGGCCCGCTGCCAGAGATAGGGGGGCGTCTGAAAGGAGTCTGGGTACTGCGTCGCATGATGACGGAAAGGCAAGAGCGGCAGGTTCTTCGAATTTAGGCAGGCCATCTCGGTATTGTAGGGATAGTAGGCAAAGCTGCAAGATACTGGCTTCATCACACTTTCGCTTTCCAAAAGGACCTGCATCCCATAAAGGTTCCTGGCTTTTGCCATGGTGAAAAAGTCCTGGTAGCCTGCCATACTAAAGCCTTTCATAGAGGCCTTGAGCGTTTGGCCCTGGAGGGATTTATCCGAATTTTGAAAGTTCAGGATCATCTGATTTGCCTGACAAGTAGCAGAGGAGATCTCAGGCGATGAGCTGCAAGTGACCGTTTGCACGGGTAATTTTGACTTATAAGCCAGGCCCAAGGCCACTTCCCCCATCCGTCGGCCAATCTCCCGCTTGGACCAAGGGTGCTGGGGGGTTCCCCAAGGAGCATTCTCCTTGTGGTAGGTCAAAGGAAGGTCATAGGTAGCAACCAGGCCTACCGCATAGCCTTGGTTCTTGTTCAAGAGGTCCTTAAGATAGACCAGCATGTTATTGAAATCGGGCAAAATATCCGACTGGAAAGTGGAATAGTAAAAGGGTGCTAGTTGGGTCAAAATGATTTTGAGCTGGCCCTGGGGTGACTCAAAGCAATAGCGGAAGGTCTCCGCCAAAAAGGGGAAGGCCTCCAAATAATATTGGGGGAAGTATACGTCACTTTCTCCCTGGTACCAGAGGACCCCTTGGGCAGCTACCCCTCGAAGGGGATAAACCTTATGGTTCAGGATGGCGGCCGGTTGGCGACGGTACATAAATTTAGGCATGCGGAAGGCCTTGTCCTGGAGGAGGCGTTTCAACTCTCTCCTCATCTGGGCCTCCTCCGCCTCTGTCCGGGGCTGGTTATAGGTCTCTTGAGTCCGATAGAGCCCACAGGCCTTGAGGTGCTGTTTGATGGCCGGTTCTTCCTCCAAAGGAAGGGGAAGCCAGGAGTGCAGGCAGGTTTCACTACAAGCGATATCATAGATACCAATGGGAATATTAAAGGTCTTGGCTAGGTGAGCAGCAAAGGACAAGGCCACGGCACTTACCTGCTGCATGGCCTTGATATTGCTAAAATTGATCCAGGCCGCTCCCGGAATGGTCCTTTGGGCCCGGGGAGAATAAGCCGTTTCTCCCTGGTTCAGGCCGCTCTCCCGGCAAGTAAAGAAGCGAATATTCTTGAGCTTCGATAGGAGGTGGATATCAGGATCCACGTCCGTGTACATAACCGGCATACTCATATTCGACTCGCCCGCAGCAATCCAGACCTCCCCAAAGAGGAGGTTGGAAAAGACATACTCGTAATCCTCATGGTCAATCGTGAGTTCATACGGGCGGTGAGAGGCTTGCATGGCGGGCAAAACAAAGGAGAATTCCCCCGTTTCCTGGTCCGCTAAGACTGTATTGGACCAAAAAGGTAAAAAATTCTCCTTTTCTGTCTCTCCTGTATGAAATTGTCCCGATTCACTGTCCCCTACCAAGCGATTCAGATGGATGTGGATTTCCGACGTGCTGGTCGCCCAGCCACGGATGCGGACCGGCATGCCGGCCTGCAAGACCATATTATCGCCTAGCCAGGGAGGAACCGTAAAGGCTTGTTCTGGCATCATATTGAAGAGAAAGAAGACTCCCGGATTCTAGTTAGTTTTTTGGTTTTCCCAAAAGTTCAAACATGTTTTTCTTATAGAACTCCACCCCAGGCTGGTTAAAAGGATTCACCTGGAGCAAATAGGCAGACACCGCACAGGCAAACTCAAAGAAATACACGAAGGCTCCCATGTGATAGGCATCCATCTTGGGGATCTCTAAGGTCATTGAGGGGGTCCGCCCGTCAAAGTGGGCCTTTTCCGTTCCCCGTTTGGCCTGGAGGTTGACCTCGCTCATCTCTTTCCCCAACAAATAATCCAGGCCATCTTCTGCGCCAGCCACTTCCGGTACCGGCAAGCTGGGCCGGTCACCAACCATCAGGTGGGTCAGGAAGAAAAGGTTCCTTGTCCCCTCTTGGATGAATTGTCCTAAAGAGTGCAAGTCTGTCGTAAAGGTTACAGAGCCTGGGAAAAGCCCCCGGCCGTCTTTGCCTTCCGACTCCCCAAAGAGTTGTTTGAGCCACTCGCCCAGGTAGGCTAGCTGGGGCTCGTAGAAGGCAAAAATCTCCATTCGGTAGGATTTCAGGTAGAGGAGGTAGCGGAGGGCTGCATATTGGAGGCAGGCCTCCTGGGCCGAGAAGGAAGTCTTCAAGCGGTCAGCCATAGCTTGGGCCCCATCCATCAAGGCATCAATGTCGACTCCAGCAACGGCAATGGGCAAGAGGCCAGCAGCCGTCAAGACTGAGTAGCGACCTCCCACGCCTGGAGGGACCACCAAGGTCCGCCAGCCCATGCCCGGAGCCATCTTCCGCAAGGTCCCCCCTTGGGGGTCGGTCGTGGCAATGATCCGCCTGGCCAGGCGGTCCTTGGCTCCTTCGTCCTCACCCTCCTGCTCTGCCATCTGCTTTCTCAGGAGGCGGAAGGCAATTGCCGGTTCCGTCGTGGTTCCTGACTTGGAAATCATATTGACGTAATAAGATTTATCCTTCAAATGCTCCAAGAGGTCCCGGTGATAAGCCGGGGAAAGGGTAAAGCCTGCAAAAAGAACTCGGTTCCGGTCAGGAGAAAATGCGGGGGTTAAGGCTTCAATGACAGCCTTGGCACCGAGATAGGAGCCACCAATGCCCACACTAACTAGGTGGTCCGCCTCCTTACGGATCTCCTGGGCCAGGTTCTTGATATCCTGGAACTCTTGGCCTGCCTTACTTGCAGGCAGGTCCAGCCAATCCGTAAACTCCTTGCCCTGCCCCTTCCTTTCAAGAAGGGTATCATAGGCCGCGCGAAGGGCGGACTCCAAAGCCTCTCTTTCTCCTTGAGATACGACGGACGATAGATAACTGGAGTCTAATGTAAGCATAGATGCCTCCTTTCTGGCTCATCCCCCTAGCTCTTATGCTTGGGAAGGACGACAGTTATTGAAAAAGTTTATAACAGAGGTTGTAGCTTGTCATTTGCTAGGGTAAAGCAGATCTTTTTCCCTTCAAACTGTTTTTTCAAGTCAGACAGCTTGAGGGTATCGGTAAGCTCCACTTCAACGGGGTCGGGGCCCACAGAGATATGGATGGATTGCCCCTCGTAGATCCGACCCTCCAGGTAAAGGTTGGCCAGTTCATCTTCGATCTCCTGGGCAATCCCTCTTTGCATGGGCCGGGCACCCAATTTCTCATCATGGTATTTGTACACCAGATAGGCGTAAACCGCATCGTCGATGGCAAAATCACAGCCCAAGACCTTCAGTTCATTCAGGGCATCCTTCAAGAGGAGCTGGACTATTTGCTTCAGTTCAGGCAGGGTCAGTTCATGGAAGACGACGATATCATCAATTCTATTCAAAAATTCAGCACGGAAGGTGTCCTTGAGGGCAGTCATTACCTTATTTTTCAGAGACTGGTTGCTGTCGTTTTCAAAACCGATGCTATTGGCTTTGAAGCTCGTACCAGCATTGCTCGTCATGATAATGATGGTATGGGAGAAATCCACCACCCGGCCGTGGGAATCGGTCAGTCGACCCTCATCCAAGAGCTGGAGAAGGATATTCATGACATCGGGGTGGGCCTTTTCCACTTCATCAAGGAGAACCAAGGAATAGGGCTTGTTTTTAACCTTTTCTGTCAATTGCCCCTTGTTTTCAAAGCCGATATAGCCTGGGGGCGACCCAATCATCTTACTGATGGACGCAGCCTCCATGTACTCGCTCATATCCAGGCGAATGATGTTCTTTTCATCGCCGAAGAGTTCCATACAAAGGACCTTAGCCAGCTGAGTCTTGCCCACCCCAGTCGGACCGACAAAGAGGAAGGAGGAAGGTTTATCAGAACGGCCAAAGCCTGTCCGCTTCCTACGGAGGGCCGAAGACACACTCTTGACCGCATCTTCTTGGCCAATTAAAAGCTCATGGATCCTGGCTTCGAGATTGCGCAGCTTTTCACTCTCACTCTCTCGAATATTTTGGACCGGGATTCCCGTCCAGGTTTCCATAACCTCCGCCATATTCTCAAGACGGATCTCCCCCTTTTGCCGGTAAGCTTCCGGGAGGGATTCCAGAAGCTTCTCTTGGTCTTCGATGATCTCACCAAGGTAGGCCAAACGTTGGCGGTATTCCAACCGCTTCTTCATCGATTCCGTCTGCAGGGGAAGGACAAGCTTCTGGTCAATGATCTCATCAAGGTGTGCGGCAAAGATTTTACCTTCTGGTAATTCCAGATCTACATGATATTTCTTGATGAGATTCTTGCGAGCCGTTCTGGCCCTATCCTGGACGACCTCTAAAAGCTTTTCCTCTTTCTTTTTAAAGCCTTCCATTTGCCTGCAAATCCTGGCAAACTCCACGCGCAGGAGGGCTAATTTGCGGACCTGAGCCGCCGTATAGAGGAATTCTGGATTATCTTGATTGTAGGTAGCCCCCACTTCATCAATAAGGTCCAAAGCCTTATCTGGTTGGAAACGCTCAGGTACATAGCGCTTAGTCAGTTGCACGGCTTTTTGAAGGACCTCGTCTCCATAGGTCACATAGTGGTAATCAGAATAGATATCACGCAAACCTTTGAGGATCTCCAAGGTCTGCTCATCCGTCGGTTCTTCAATAATCACCTTTTGGAAGCGGCGTTCAAAAGCAGGATCTTCCTCTACCTGTTTACTATATTCGCTTAGGGTGGTACAGCCAATGAAGCGAATATTCCCTTGAGACAAGGCGGGTTTTAAAATATTCGCCGCATTCAAACTTCCTTCGCTATCCCCAGCCCCCAAGACACTATGCATCTCGTCAATAACGAGAATCACATTTCCTCGCTCTTCAGCCTCCTTTAGGATATTTTTCATTCTTTGCTCAAATTGGCCCCGGTACTGGGTTCCGGCCACGACAGCGGTGAGGTCAAGCTCTAAGACCTCTTTGTCCAGCATGGAGGCTGGCACCCGATTGGCTACAATGGCACTCGCTAGACCTTCCGCCAGGGCTGTTTTACCTACGCCGGGCTCGCCAATGATGGCTGGATTATTTTTGTCACGCCGGTTAAGGATCTGGATCACTCTTTTTAGCTCACGCTGGCGACCAATCAGAGGCTTCAATTGGTGTTTTCTAGCCTTTTCTGTGAGATTGGTGGAGTACTGGTCGAGCATGCCAGATTTTTGCTTAGGCCTGACCTTCAGGCGTTTGTCCATTTCTTTTTGTTCCAGGTCCTTCCAGACCTTTCCCTGGGGGTCTTGAGACTTGGCCTTGTCCTGATCTTCTTCCTGATCCTTACGATTCCTATCGTCCATCTTCTGATCGGGATGGAAAGGAACAAGATTCGGAATCTCCTCTGCAGGCACATGCTCGGACTTGGAAGATGGCTGCATAGCGAAGAAGGCAAATAGGTTTGCATTGATGTCTTCGGTCTCTTTTTTCAGCCGAGAGGCGGTCGAATCTTCTAAATTCAGTTTGGGTACAAGATCTCCTAGGAAAGCTTGGATATTCTCTAGGTCAGGGCGGACCGTCTCTGGAATAGGTTCTACGTATTTATTTCTTCCTCTCCCCTTCTTTTGCTCTAACGCTTTCCCCAGGCGATCGAGGTCAACCTCATAGATAGATCCTACCATATCCCTTTGGAAGTCCAGGTAGGATATCAGTTTATCTTCATCCTGCTGACTAATGACATGGGCGGGCCTATCTTGGGCACCCTTGTCTTGAGTGTCTTTGTCCTGGGAAGACTTTTCTTGAGCATCTTTGCCCTGAGTCTTTTCGTTTTGAGAAACTTCTCCTCCTAGGGGCAAAGAATCTCCTTGACCACCCAGATTTTTCCCTGGGGTGCCCGCTTGTTCATCTGCTTGCTTGCCTTGGTCGGCAGGGATTTTTTCTGAATCGTCCATGTGGTCTCCTTGATCGGCAGGGGTCTTATCCGCATCGGTAGACCCGGCATCCTGATGGTCAGGGCTTTCTCCCTGAGCCCGGGGTGCCTTGTTTTGAGGCTCAGCTTTTTCTTTTTGAGATGAGGGATCCTTCCCTGACTTACCATCTCCCCCAAGGGTCATCGTTTCCATAGAAACTTCGATAGGAACACCTGGGAAACTAGTGGATAAAATCTTACGCAAGAAATTCAGCCACTCATCCTGGGGCAGATCCGGGTGTGCGATCATGGAATGACGAATGCCAGAAATAATTTTTTTCACTTCATCTTGCAAATGCTGGGGTAAAGCCTTATCTGCATCCCCCAAAACGATAATATGGGGAGCCCCCATCATATCATCATTTTCATCAGAGGGCTCCTCATCGAAATCAAGGTGAAATTCTTCGCCATCGGAAATGTCACCAGGAAAATCACTGGGAAGGTCACTGGGAAAATCACTAGCAAATACACTGGGAAAGTCTTGGGCAACCCTATCCTCAGACCCTTGTTTTTTCACAACAGCTTGGCCTGTCTCATCCACCCCTGTCATGTCATCCAAAAAGGAACTCAGAGCACCGGGATCCTTAAAATCTAGTTTTTCAAAAGGAGTGGGGGCCGGCTTTTTATGGTGCTTTCTAGGTGCTTCAGGCTTCTCTCCAAAATGCTCCCGGAGGAAGGCAATGGGATCTTCCCCAGAAACTTCAAAGGACCTTTCATCAAACAGTTCGCCGATCCAAGGGGGGAGGCCACGACGGTGGATACGAAGTCCATCCTCTCGTTCATCTTCGTCTTGGTCATCATTGTCTTCATCATCATAGTCTTCATTGACTAGGGTGAGGTTCCATTCGTCAATATCATCATCTGTTTCTTGTTCATCACGATCATCATCACTATCATCATCGTCATCGCCGTCATCATTATGATCATCATCATCGCTAGGCTCATCGTCATCGTCGTCCTGAGCCTGGAAGGGACGGTCATCGTCCTCGTCATTGCTGTCATCGTCGTCAGAACGAAAATCTGCATAGACATCAAAAGGGATAGCGTCATGGTGGTCATCAAAGTGCAAAAGATTATCGTCATCATCGAAGGGGATAACGATACTCTCCTCGGAAGGGGCTGAATCAGTTGATGAGGACGAATCATCGATACCATGGTTACTGGCATCTTCCTTATCTTCCTGCTTATGATCCTGCCAAGGCAAGTTCATCTTCTGGATAAGGTTTTTATCGACCAAGTCACTTAAGACTTCCTGGATGTCCAGGCCCTCAGATAGGCCTTCATTCACCAACTTCATGGCCTCTTCCGTATTCTCCATTCGAATGCCCATAGATTGCAGCATGCCTAGGTCTACATCCTCACCTAGACTACCCATGGCATTGACGGCCTGTTGTAGGCTGGGCAAGTCTTCTGGCGTAATATGCATGACTTTCATCATGCTTAGAATGCCAGGATTGTGCATCTTATAGCCGCATTCTAGGCAGATTCCAACACCATGCTTGGCACTGCTCGGATCCGGCCCTGCGACAGCATAGAAAACGGGCACATTTTTGTGGCAAATCGCACACAATTTATCATTCGCATGTGGGTTCATTAGATCTCCTTATTAACAAAGACGGCAGCAAGAGAGCGGGCAGCATAGCCAACCCTGCTTGCTAGACCTTTAAATCCACCCACCTGTCCTGTCCCTGTGACAGGATAAGGCGTGGAAACGTCTGCTCTATAGAATAGCCAAAAGGGTCAATTTTTGCAACCTGACCCAGGACCAGGAACATGAGAGATGGCAGGCCGTTCTTTTTCAAGAATCTCCTTCAGATAGGCACCTGTATAGGATTTGGGGTTGGCCGCTAGATCGGCTGGGGACCCTGTCCCGATGACGAAACCTCCCCGGTCTCCCCCTTCTGGACCCATATCAATGATAAAATCAGCATTCTTAATCACATCGAGATTATGCTCAATCACCAGGACCGTATTGCCTTTATCAACGAGGGCCTGGAGGATGTGGATGAGGCGGCGAACATCACTGCGATGGAGGCCTGTTGTCGGCTCATCCAGGACATAAAGCCAGCCCCCGGTGTTGCGGCGAGCCAGTTCCGTCGCCAACTTGACCCGCTGAGCCTCGCCACCCGACAGCTCCGTAGAAGGTTGACCCAGGGTAATATAATCCAAGCCCACATCAGAGAGGGTCTGGAGGATCCGCTTGAGCGGTGGAATATTTGCAAAGAATTCAAGGGCATCGGCTACCGTCATATCAAGAACTTCTGCGATGTTCTTATTTTTATAATCGATCTCCAAGGTTTTCGCATTATAGCGGGTACCATTGCAGTTTTCACAGGGGACAAAGATATCCGGGAGGAAATTCATCTCTACCTTGTTGAATCCAGCCCCCCGGCATAGCTCGCAGCGGCCGCCCGAAACATTAAAGCTAAAATGTCGCATGGTATAGCCCCACATCTTCGCCTTAGGTGTATCGGCAAAAAGCTGGCGAATATGCGTAAATAGTCCTGTATACGTTGCTGGATTAGAGCGAGGCGTCCGGCCAATGGGCGACTGGTCGATGACCACGATATCCTGGATTTGGTCGAGACCCTGGGCATCTTCCACCCAAGAAGTGTCTAAAACTGAGGCCTTAAACTTCGAAAACTGACTTTTGACAAGGGGAACCACGCAGCCATTTACAAGGGAGCTCTTCCCAGACCCTGAGACCCCAGTGACGGCCACAAATACTCCCAAAGGTATATCAACCGAGACATTTTGTAGGTTGTTTTTGTGGCAATGGTGGAGGTGAAGGTGGGGCGTAGAAGAGTCCACCTCCCGCCAAGTGGGCAGGTCAATAGTCTCTTTTCCGCTCAAAAAGGCTCCGGTCAGAGATTGGGGCTGGCGACTCAGCTCGTCAGCCGTCCCCATCCCCACCAACTTTCCGCCGAAATGTCCGGCCCCGGGGCCAATGTCGACAATGCAATCAGCCTCCCGCATGGTCTCCTCATCGTGCTCGACCACCAGGACTGTATTGCCCAGATCTCGAAGATTCTTCAAGATCCGTAGGAGCTTAGCATTATCCCTTTGATGGAGACCGATACTTGGCTCATCCAAGACATAGAGAACCCCGGAAAGGAAAGACCCGATCTGGGTGGCCAGGCGGATCCGCTGGGACTCCCCCCCTGAGAGGGTCGTGGCGCTCCGGCTCAAGGTCAAATAATCCAGCCCCACGTCCACGATGAACTGGAGGCGCTTGACGATTTCCTTGATTAGGGGCTCCATGATCTGCTCTTTGCCACGGGCGATAGGGACCGCCTGCATAAAAGCCAGGGCATCGCCGATAGTTAACTGGGTCAGCTCACTGATATTGAGAGAACCCACGGTGACAGCCAAGGCCTCTTCCTTGAGTCTTGTCCCGTGGCAGAGGGGGCAGACCTGGAACTCTTCTTGGCGAACCTTGTCCTCCCAATTCATGGGCAAATAATCCATAAACGACACATCCTTATTCTTTTGGAAGGGGAGGAATCCAAGGCCGGCGCATTTGGGGCAGGCACCGGTAGGGCTGTTAAAAGAGAAAAGGCGGGGGGCAATCTCCGGCATGCTAATGTGGCAGCGAGGGCAGGCAAATTTCTGCGACAAGGGTAAGGTTTCTGACCGGTAGGTCCGCTCTCCCTGGTCATCCTCTTCCGGCACCTGGAGTAGAAGGTTCGCATAGCCGTTACCAGCCCGCAGGGTCGTCTCCAGGGAGTCTTGGATCCGCCCCCGACTCTCTGGGCGAAGGATGACCCGGTCGACCACGATGGAAATGTCATGTTTCTTGTTTTTATCCAGATCTTTCTCAAGGATTTCTTCAATCTCATAGGTGATCCCATCGACATCCACTCGGACATAGCCTTCCCGGGCAATTTCTTGGAAGGTCGCCTTGAGCCGCCCCTTTTTCTGCATAACAACGGGAGCCTCCATGATGATCCGGCTACTCTCGGGATAGGTAAAAATCTGATCGAGCATCTGGTCGATGCTCTGATGGCTTACGAGGTCCCCACAAGACGGGCAGTGGATATCGCCTGCTCTCCCATAAAGGAGTCGGAGAAAGTCGTATATCTCAGTTACTGTCCCCACGGTCGACCTAGGGTTGTGCGAGGCAGTCTTTTGTTCGATGGCTATGGCAGGCGACAGACCCTCGATCACATCGACATCTGGCTTTTGCATCCTCCCTAAAAATTGACGGGCATAGGAAGAAAGGGATTCAACATAGCGCCGCTGGCCTTCGGCAAAGACGGTATCGAAGGCTAGGGAGGATTTGCCCGATCCTGACACACCGGTTATGACCACCAGTTTATTTTTCGGAATATCGACGGCCAGATTTTGTAAATTATGTTGCCTGGCGCCTTCAATGTGAATAACTTCTGACATGGTTTCCTTTGCTTTCTTTTATCTAGCTCGCCTAGGGTAGACAGCCTGACGTAAAACGCAGGCGACAAGCGGTTCTGTAATGGACCTTATCGGGCCTGGACGGCAATGGCCAAGCCGAAACGGACGGTGTCTAACTTGGAGGGGACATGGTCGATCCTGGAACGAGCGCTAAAAAAAGCCCAAAAGCAGATTGCTTTCAGGCTTACAGTTTGAGATCTAAAAATGCATGTAAGTATTTCTGGTGACCCTAGGGGGATTCGAACCCTCGACTTCGCCGTGAGAGGGCGACGTCTTAAACCGCTTGACGATAGGGCCATATGAGCTAGGAAGAAAAATCATACACTTGATTTCCTTCCAGGCCTCTCGACTTACAAGCACTTGTTGAGTATACCCCTTTTAAAAACTCTTGTCAAGGGCTTTGGGAGAAAATTTTACCGGATGGTAATCAATACCTAGGGGCGGCTCAGCTAGTAAGGCAAAGTTACAGGTCCCGTCTTTGCCGCTGGGCAAAAGCATAGGCAGCCATGGCGAAGGCGGAACTAGCATTTAAGGACTCGGCCCCACCCCTTTGAGGAATGGTCACCGTCAGGTGAGGAAGAGCTAGAATATCCTCGTCTAGGCCATTGGCCTCATTGCCTACCCCGATCACCAACCCTCGACAAGAAGACCCGTATAGGGTGGTCTCCAGGGTAGAGTGAGCCTGGCCTAAGTCAGAAAGGCTTTCCCCGTCCAGGTCCATTAAGACGAGGGCTAAATCCTCGTCACGAAGGAGCTTTGACCAGCTATCCAGGTCCGGGAGCTGGAACAAAGGGAGGAAAAATGTGCTTCCCATGGAATAACGAAGTAACTTAGAAGTCAGCGGGGACACGGTACCTGGCAGGAGGAAGGCCCCCGCAAAGCCCATAGCATCAGCCGTGCGAATCATATTGCCCAGGTTCCCTGGATCCTGGACTCGGTCAGCCAAAAGATAAAGTGGCAGGGGGCCAGAGCTGGAGGAAGTAGATAAACAAATACTCCCTAAAGGCCGAAAGCTAGGAGCTTCAGCCAGGGCTAGGCAGGCTACTTGGGGGTGGTGGAAGGGGAGCTGAGCCCACAGCTTTTCAGCTAGCAGAAGGAAGCTAAGGTTAGAAACCATATCGCCAGCCTGGACACCATAGGAAGCAGAGAGCCGGTCAAAAAGCTCAGCTCCCTGTGACGTATTTGGGAAGCAAAGGCAGGAGGCTCGGTAGGTCTGCAGGGCCATATCGACGAGGCGAATGCCCTCAGCGACCACCTGGGGACTTATTCTTTTGACCTTAGCATCTTCCATGGTCCGGCGTAAGTTCAAAAACCTAGGATTCCTAGATGAAGTGATCTCCTCGATCGCTTCCCATGGGGGGAAAGAATAAAAGGCAGGAAGATGAGAGCTGGCTGGGTTGGGAGTATTTGTTGGATTGCTAGGATGAGACATGGGGCCTCCTCTCTTTTTGGGAAATTGGGCGCTGGGGACGATGGCATGAAATGCGCAAGCAAGATCCCCAACAAAAGGCGGGAGCTAGGGCTTGGCATAGCTTTGTTTGCAAAGTTGCCAGGAAGGTATAGACGAAAAAAAAGCTCTAAGAAGCGGAATTGCCATTTCTTAGAGCAGTATATGGTCTGTGCGGTCTTATGCCTGGTGGGCTTTCACTTGATCACAAAGGAGGGTGAATGCGGCCTTGTCGTTGACGGCCATTTCGGCCAAAACCTTACGGTTTAAGTCGATTTCCATCTCCTTCAGTCCGTGAATCAGCTGGTTGTAGGATAGGCCCTCGAGACGAGCAGCCGCGTTGATCCTAGCAATCCACAATTGGCGGAACTCCCGCTTCTTAAGGCGACGATCCTTGAATGCATAGGAACCGGATTTCATGACGGCCTGCTTAGCCATCTTGAAGTTGGTGCTCTTTCTGCCGTAATAACCCTTTGCCTGTTTTAATACTTTTTTATGACGCTTGTGGGTCATGGTGCCCCGTTTTACTCTTGCCATATGGACCTCCTACTTATTTATAGGGAAGCAGACGTCTAATTTTCTTGGTGTCTGGTTCGCTAGCGACAATACTGGCTCTTAATTGTCTTTTTCTCTTCGGTGTTTTTTTGGTTAAAATATGCTTTTTAAAGGCTTGAGCACGTTTTACTTTGCCGTTCTTAGTAACTTTAAATCTCTTTTTACTAGAACTATGCGATTTCATTTTCGGCATATCAACTTCTCCTTACATTTGATTATGGTTTCCGCATGGCTCGACTGGCCTGACTTACTTGCCCAGATTCGTCCAAGCGCTCTGGTTTCAATCTATTCGATCTATTTCCTAGGACCGTATTAGGTGCGCCAGGCTTTCCAAGCTTCCCTTCTCTTTTGTCTTCCTAGATCTGTAGCTAGGCCAGAAATCCCAATCAGTCAGGTCTTTCGACCTGGCTGGATCAGGGAAAGGCTTAGGGCGTCTGAGGAGTGATGGGACTCAAGAACATGATCATAAAAGAACGACCCTCCATGGAAGGCGGACGATCCACTTTTCCACATTCCTGACAGGCTACAGCAAAGTCTTGGAGGGCAGCTAGGCCATCCTCCTTAAAATTTCTTTCTCGACCCAGGAATCGTAAAACAACTTTGACACGGTCTCCATGTTCTAAAAACCGGATAGCGTTCTTGACTTTGACATTAAAATCGTGTTCTTCCGTGCCAGGGCGCAGCTGAACTTCTTTTAAATCTGTCTGCTTTTGATTTTTCTTAGCTTCACGTCTCTTTTTGGACTGGTCAAAAACAAATTTTCCATAGTCCATAATCCTGGCTACTGGATTCTTGTCGTTGTTGGAGACCAGCACGAGGTCCAGCCCAGCATTATGGGCACGATCTAAGGCTTCCTCCTTCGAAATGATCCCAAGCATCTCATCGTTTTCATCAATTACTCGTAGCTTGTCAAAAGGAATTCGATCATTGACTTGCTTTTCCTGTCTTCTTGCGATGGTACACCTCCTTAAGGATAAAAAAAGAGCGAGTAACTATTACTCGCTCCGGGTCCTTCTGTCGCCTTTTTCCCCTACTAGCCCTTTTCATCTATATGCTTCGGAATTTATGGGGAGACCCTGCTGACTTACAGCAAAGTCAAAGCAAGCTTGGCAAATATTCCAAGCCCTGCTTGAGGCAAAGGCAACAGCCTTGTCGAACCTAAAACCCCTTCACACTCCTGGCAGAAACCATATCCGCTCAGGTGCTAACAAGCCGAGCCTGAAGCTCTCTGTTAGCTAGGTTTGGGGTGAGACGAGTGTCTACTTATCTTTAAACCGTTTTACATTATAGCACATCAGAATTCTGTGTCAAGGGGCGGTTGTAGGATAATTTGAAGAATTCGCCAGCCACAAAGGGAATTCCCGCCAAAATCAGGATGAGAATCCAGTCTAAGGCGACAGGTTGGATGGTATGGAAGAGGTGGTCTAGGGCAGGGATGAAGACGACCAAGAAGGTCAAGACAAAGGATAGGAAGACCGCCCGATTCATCGTTTTATTAGTCCACAACCCCAAGGTGAAGACGGAATGGCGCTCGCTACGGCAGGTAAAGGCCCGCAACAATTCGGCGAGAATCAGGGTTACAAAGGCATAGGTCCTAGCCCCCCGGGAGGGCTCAAAGCCATTACCGCCGAAGAAGTCGAAGCTGGCCGCCAGGGTCCCCTCTTGTTGGAGGGCAAAGGTCTGGGCCTCGCCAATCCGATGAACTTCATCAACTAGATCATGAGCCTCCGTCACTAATAGATCAGGGTAGAAGTAGCGGCCAATTTGGAAGGCCATAAAAACCGTCAAGAAGATGGCCAGGGCCTGGGTCACAATGGACCAAGTCATAGGCCGGTCGATGATTTTAGCTGATCTGGGCCGGGGTTTCTGACTCATGATATCCATCTCTTTATTTTCACGTCCTAGGGCCAGGGCTGGGAAGCTGTCAGTCACGAGATTGAGCCAGAGGAGCTGGATGGGCTCCAGGGGGGTATAAGTCGGCCCCAAGATGAGGTTAGTGATAAAGATGATGAGGATCTCCCCAATATTACAGCTGAGAAGGTAACCCACAAATTTTCTGATATTGCTATAGATCACCCGGCCTTCTTCCACGGCGTGGACAATGGTCGCAAAGTTGTCATCGGTCAGGATCATATCGGCGGAGGATTTGGCAACTTCGCTTCCGGTGATCCCCATGGCGACTCCGATATCGGCTTGTTTGAGGGCAGGAGCATCATTGACACCGTCTCCCGTCATCGAGCAGGTATGACCATTTTTCATCAGGGCCGAGACAATCCTTACCTTATGCTCCGGTGAAACCCGGGCGTAGACCGTTGTCGTCTCAGCAGCCTTTTGCAGGTCTTCATCGGACATGATGCTGAGTTCTTCACCACTCAGGACCCCATCCCCGGGGCGCTTCAAGTCTAACTCTTCTGCAATGGCTGCAGCCGTGGCGGCATAGTCCCCTGTGATCATAATGGGCTGGATCCCCGCCTGTCGACATTGGGCGATAGCCTCTTTGGCTTCCTCTCTCGGCGGATCGATCATTCCGGTGAGGCCCACAAAAATCAGATTTTCCTCATTTCCCTCTCTTTGATCGGGGTCAAAGCGCCGATAGGCATAGGCCAGAACACGGAGGGCCCGGTTGGCCATGGCCAAGTTTTCATCGAGGATGGCGGTTCGATCATCGGGGTTGAGAGTCCGAATTTTGCCCTCTTTAGACAGAATGTATTGACATCTTGCCAAGACTAGGTCTGGGGCCCCCTTAACCAGGGACAGGGTAGCATCCTCGTCTCCCTCTTCCTCCATATTGGTATAGACAACAGACATCATCTTCCGGGAAGAATCAAAGGGCTGCTCCAGGACTTTCAGATAGGTCTTTAAGCGATCTTGGGGAATCTTATACTTTCCGGCCAGGGTCAAGAGAGCCCCCTCGGTGGGGTCACCCAGGATCTCCCAGCTCTTCTTTTCTTCCTGGTAAACAAGCTTAGCATTATTGCAAAGGCTGGCAATCTCCGTCAGTCGATCCAGAGACCGGGAAGAGCCAAAGACCAAGCTTGGGGCATCTGCGCTCCCCTCTCCTTCTAGGTCGGCTAGGGCAATGGTCCCCTTAGGCTCATAGCCCGTCCCGGTCACCAGAAAGCGCTGACCCGGAAGATAGAGGCGGGTCACCGTCATTTCATTTTGGGTCAAGGTCCCCGTCTTATCACTACAAATCCGGTCAATGCTTCCCAAGGTTTCAACTGCCATTAGACGCTTGATAATAGCATTTTTCTTGGCCATCCGATTCATCCCAATGGCAAGAACAATGGTCACTACGGCAGGCAGACCTTCGGGAACGGCGGCTACAGCAAGGCTGATGGCCGTCATCAAGAGCTCTAGGGGTTTGCCTCCGCCAATTAGACCGAAGACAAAGACCAAGGCCGACACAATAATACAGAGAATGCCCAAAATTTTCCCCAAGTGATTCAGGCTCTTTTGAAGAGGCGTCATTTCCTGATCTATGCTGGAGAGTTTGGAGGCAATTTTTCCAACCTGGGTATCGTAGGCCGTTGCCACTACAATGCCCTTGCCTTGACCGTAGGTAACGGCCGTAGAGGAATA
The DNA here is from genome assembly GCA_937922005.1 of uncultured Clostridia bacterium. Taxonomy (GTDB): domain Bacteria; phylum Bacillota; class Clostridia; order Saccharofermentanales; family DTU023; genus CAKZWV01. The sequence goes on from CAKZWV010000021.1 coordinate 36,898, forward strand.
GAGCATGTTCTTGCGGTCACCTAGGCCAACTTCTTCTGTTGTCTGAAATTCAGCATGTTTTTCAACCGGAACCGATTCCCCGGTTAAAATCGCCTCATCTGCCTTGATATTGTAGGCTTCTAGGATTCTCAGGTCTGCCGGGACCAAGTCTCCAGCCTCGAGGAGGATGATATCGCCTGGCACCAGGTCATCGGTTTTCACCTTCACCTGCTGGCCGCCACGAAGGACTCTGGCCTCGCTGGCTGCCATCTCTTTTAAAGCGGCAATGGCCTTTTCAGCACGTCCCTCTTGGATAACCCCCAAAACAGCATTGATGATCACAATGGCCAAAATGATGATGGCCTCCGTCCAGTCACTGACCACTCCTGAGATGATGGCAGCAATGATCAGAAGAATGACGGTAAAATCCGCAAATTGATCCAGGAATTTCTTCCAGAGGGGGACTTTCTTGTCCTCTTCCAGCTTGTTTTGTCCATAGACCTCCAAGCGTTCCGTAACGGCCTCGGGGCTTAAGCCCTCTTCAGCCTCTACCTGGAGACGCTTTTTGATGTCGTCGAGGGCAAGGGTATAAGTTTCTAATTCCGTAAGGGAATGTCGTTCCATGTGATGTTTTCTCCTTTTCGCACCAGTTTGTTAGTCGTAATTTGCCATAAACGAGCCGTGATTTGCGCAATAAGTCGTCAGGGCCTGTAGTGGAAAAATTACTTATTAAAATGGCTGGAATATTTAATATTTATTTATAAAAAACAGAAGTAAATTGATAGTTGGCGAAAAAAATAGCGAAGATTATTCTATGAAAAGTAAAGAATATCAGAGAATAAATCGGATTCCCCCCTTAAAAGAAGCCAAAGAAGCCATGGGTCTTGGGGGCGCTGGTCACCTCTTGGCTCGGTTCTTCAGGTGCGGCGGCCTTGGCATGGGGGGTCAGAATAATTTTAATCTGAGAGATCCGTTGCTCATCCATGGCTTGGACCTGGAAGATAAAACCCAGGTCAGGAATGCGAATGGAATCACCTGGTTCCGGGAATTTTTCCATTCTCGCCAGGACAAAGCCAGCGATGGTGTCGTAGTCATCCTTGTCCTCGTCCTTCTCAAACAAATCTTCCAAAGCAGGAATATGGCGGCCCAGATCTTCAACGTCCATCATCCCATCTACCTCAAAGGTATTGTCGGATAATTTGCGGAAGGGTACAGAGACCTTATCATCGTACTCGTCTTGGATGTCCCCAACGACCTCTTCTAGGATGTCTTCAATGGAAATAATCCCTTCGGTGCCGCCATATTCGTCAATGACGACAGCCAAAGAGGCTCTGCGCTCCCGCATGAATTTGAAGGCAAATGTGAGGTTTTTGGTCTCCGAGATCAGGTAGACTTTGCGCATGGTCTTCCGCAAAGAGAAGTGTTTCTTCTCTTCTTCAGTCATCCGCAAAAGGTCTTTAATATGGAGGATACCGATGATATTATCGATATCTTCTTCATAGACGGGCAGGCGGCTATAGCGCTCTTGGGATGCCAAGTCCCAGACTTCCTGGAGGGGGGTATCCGCCTGGAGGCAGACCATGGAGGTCCTTGGCGTCATGACCGAGGCCACCTCCGTGTCATCCAATTGGAAAATATTGGTGATAATTTCCGCCTCACTGGCACTGATGGCCCCGGTGGTACTCCCACTATCCACGAGGAGTTGAATCTGCTCTTCCGTCACATCCTCTTGGCCTAGGTCAGGCCGAATCCCCAAGAGTTTAGAAATTCCCAAGGTCAGGACGTTGAGAGAATGGGTCAGAGGGGAAAAGATTTTATCGAAGAAATCGTATACGGGAGCAAAAAAGAGGGCAAACTTTTCTGCATAATTGATGCCAATGCGCTTGGGGACCAGTTCTCCAAAGATCAAGGAGAAATAAGATACGATCAAAGTAACGATGACCGTGGCTACCAGTTGTAGCCAGGGATGGGCCCCCCGGGGGTCAAGGATTTCGTAAAGGTCTGAGACAAAGCGGTCAGCAGCAAAAGCGGAGGATAGGTAACCGGCTAAGGTAACCCCCACCTGGACCATGGCAATGAAGCGACTCTGGTCATTAATGTATTTCAACATCCGCTGGGCATTTTTTCCGCCGTCTTCAGCTAATTTTTTTACCTTGGCCTGATTGATAGTCACCAAGGCCATTTCCGAGGCGGAAAAGAAACCGTTGATGAGAATAAAAATGAAGATAATCAGAATGTAAGTGCCTACGCCATGCCCCTTATCTTCCAAGGGTTGGAGTTGGCCGGCTTGGTCACGTATGGCAGCGGCAAGCACCATAAAAGACGATAAACTGCCTTCTTCCACTTAAGGTATGTCCTCAGAACTTAGGATTGCGTCCATCAATATAAGTCCCTGAAAAATCCTCTAAAGACCAAGGCGATCTTTATGGTGTAGAGGGTTGATGCCGGAGGCCCAAGCTCATTATTTGTTAGATCTCCATCAAAAGGTCTTTCTCGATATTTTCAGTCAAAAAAGCCTTGAAACGTCCTTTGATAAAGATAAGATTTCCCACGTAACCTGGTTTCAGGTTACAAAATAACTGGGTAATTTTATCATGATTAGCCATTTTACGCAAGGAGCCTGCATACCAGCGCACCAGATGATAGCTGAATTTTATATTGCTATCTTCCTTATCCTTGCCTCGATACTCTCCCTACTCTCCCTCACAGACTACGAAAGGCATTGTCCAATTCATTGCAAGCAAAAAATAAGCTGCATCAGAGATCCGATGCAGCTTAGGGGTAATCTTTCCATTAGTATCTTACGATCGTTAGAGCACTTTGGCAACTAGGGTGAAGGGCCTTACTACAAGCATAAAAGGCTCGATCCAGACCTGGCTTATTCAACGGAAATGCTATTGACAAGAGCCATAACTCGATCTGCATCCGCCATGTCAAGACCTCGCAAAGTGACGCCGATCCAGACCCCGTTCTCCAGCTGTCCATACCAGTAAGTTGTTTGTTCTCCAGCAGATTTGCCATGGATCCCTGATAAAGTTGCGCCAGAAACAGTGATCGCATCCACCTCTGTCGCTTCCTCGACCGTATTTAGATCATAGACAGCACTATCCTTGCTATCGTAAGCTTCGATGATGATCTTGCCATAGTCTTCTTGATCCTCCGTAGCATAAGTATGGTACAGTTTGATCTTCTTGAAACTCTCGGACTGATCGTCTACGAACCAACCAGCCTCAGGAATATCCATTTTTAACTTCAGGCTAATCTCGTCACTTCCACCTTCGCCTTTGACCGTCATAGCAAATTCTTTCGTTGAAATTTCTGGTTTTTCTAATTTTTTCTCTAAATACTCAGAGATGTCAGCAGCCTGTACGTCCGCATTGTCCATATTTTGGCTAAGCCACTGACAGGCCGTCCAATCATCCTTGTCGTCCGGTCTCCTAAATGTAAAATACACATAAGCCTTCGGATCGCCTGCATACCAGCGTATATTACGATCGCCGAATTTGGTCATATTATTTCCGCCATCGTTGCCTTGATCCTCTCCTTCACAGCCAGCAAATTCGACCATATCCTCGTAATGCACGGGAAGACCTACGCTGGCACAATATTCATAATAACGTACGAGGCGGAAGCCATCCTCTTTGCTCAGCTTACCATCGCCCTTCGGCATAGGTTCCCCAGCGCTTGCTTTTTTAACGTTTTCTCCTTCATCATCTGACATTTCTTCATCGTTATCAGACTCATCCTCATCAGTAGTTGAGTCATCCGAAGATTTTTTCTCTGTTTTGGCAGAACTGTCAGTAGACTCCCCTGCTTTAGCCATGGTAAAGGTGTAATAGACATCACCTGTGCCTTTGCTATAACTAATCTTTAAGACCCCATCCTTGACTTCACCATAGAGACTTGCATCATCTTTGATATCGCCCTCTATAAGGAGAGTTTCACCAAGGAGGCTTCATTTAGCCTTAGTAATTTCCTCTCCCTCGTAGGAAACGGTTATGGTATTGTCACCCTTTATACTCGCCTGTAAAGTATCTGGGTCGATTTCTTCAGAAGCATCGTCATCAATGGCATCTGCGACAGAAACCCCGGCCCAGTCACCCACGAGGGCCTTTTCTTCCTCAGGCCGATAAAGGTTCGGATTGTCTGCCTCTGTCCCTACTTTAGCCAACACCATATCGATATCCACGCCTATTTTTTCTTTCATAAAGTTTTTAAAGGTAATGATGTCTTTGCCAAGTTCGCCAGTTACCTCAACGTCCTCAATTTTAAGGGTAATGGTAGATCCATCCAATGTCCAAGTTATATCTGCACTATCTTCGTCCGTGGCAAACGTTGCCTTGCCATCTTTTTTTAGCTCGAGGTCAAATTTGTAAACGTCATCTCCAACCGATGTAAAACCTAAAGCGGAAGCTTGGACTGTATGATACTTCCCAATAATGTCTTCGGCAGCACCCTTGGTCTCTTCCGTTTTTTTCGTTTCTTCCGTTGGCTTTGTCTCATCTGTTTTTGTCGTCTGGTCCGTTTGTTCTTGTTGCGTCTGCATTTTTGCGGGCTTGGATTCCTTCGAGCCACCACAGGCAGACGTCGTCCACGAAAGCGCAAGGGCTAGCGTGATGATGATTAATCTCTTCATAATGATTCTCCTTAACATATTGAAGTATCGAATGGATTACCCATTTACTACAATTAATTTACAATATCGGGCGTTTTACGTCAATATCTCACAAGCAATTGAGAATTAGAACAATTTAATCTTTGTCAAAATTACTAGTGAAGCTAAGCAAGGTGTGTTTTAAAAATAAAAAAACCACCCCGAAAGGTGGTCGAAAGCGTTATAGGATCTTAATCGCTAAATACTAATATATGCCGCCGTTCCCAAGTCCGCCGCTCTCTTTACTTCGCGATAGACGATCGGTAATCGATCTTTATACTTATCTAGTACCTTGGCAGCATGTTGCAGTTCCTCATCGTAATAAAACTCTATAGAAAAAACCCCGTAAGCCTTACGGCTACGGGGTTTTCATGTGGTGCACCTTCAGGGACTTGAACCCTCGGGGGTTTGACAGCCGAAACCAAGAAATTTCTTCATAATGAAATAATAAAGCCCGTAGTT
>CAKZWV010000022.1 GCA_937922005.1 uncultured Clostridia bacterium
CGATGGATTGGGGTTGCCATTATGGTCAGCTTTGCCATCATGGTCCTAGGGATTTCTCAGGGGATTGAAAAGGCTAATAAGGTTATGATGCCATCCTTGTTTTTCCTCTTTATCGCTCTTGGCATCTATATTGCCACCATCCCAGGAGCTAGTCAGGGCTACCGGCATATTTTTACCTTGAATCCTGCAGGGCTTTTAGATCCTGAAGTCTGGATTTATGCCTTTGGTCAGGCCTTTTTCTCTCTGTCTGTGGCTGGGACGGGATCTGTCATCTATGGGTCCTACTTGCCCAAGAGTGAAGATCTGCCCGCTGCCGCCTTACAGGTTGCCCTCTTCGATACCCTGGCTGCCCTACTAGCTGCCTTTGTCATCATACCAGCTATGACATCTGGCGGCGGGGAGCTAACCAAGGCAGGTCCTGGCCTGATGTTTATCGGTCTCGTCCACGTCCTCAATGGGATGCCAGGAGGAAGGCTTTTGAGCATCGTATTTTTCCTCTGTGTCCTTTTTGCTGGCTTGACTTCGATCATCAACCTCTATGAGGCCCCGGTGGCTACCCTCCAGGAGCAATTCCACCTCAAACGCCTGCCAGCGACGGCTGTAATCCTGGTCTTTGGCTGCATCGGAGCCATCTGCATCCAAAAGATTACCGGTCAATGGATGGATATCATTTCCACTTACATTTGCCCCTTGGGGGCCCTCTTAGCTGGGATCATGTTCTTCTGGGTGGCCGGTAAGGATTTTGTGCTCTCTGAGGTTAACCTGGGGCGGACCAAACCCTTGGGTGCTTGGTTTTACCCCCTAGGCAAATACGGCTATTGTATTTTATGTCTCCTCGCCCTTGTGGCAGGTGCCATTATGGGAGGCATTGGCTAAAGAGCCAAGCAAATCTTCCCTCCAACCGACAAAGATCGCCCTTTGTCGGTTTTTTTATGTCTGAAGCAAGGTCTTTCGTGCTAGCTTGGAGCCAGGAGGTGAGATATGAACTATCAGCAGCCAAATAAAAAAAATGAGAGAGCTAGGACCTGGAGCCACTTGGTAAAAAAAGTCCTTGCTCTGGTCCTCGTTTGCCTCCCCCTTGGCCTCCTTGCGATCTATCAGGGTGGGAAAAGACTGAGTGGGCGGAGTAAAGCGAGGATCCTAAATATGGTGACGACTTCTGCCGCAAATACTCCTGCCGCAGATAACTCTGTAGAATCAACACCCTTGGTGACCCATCCAGGGGAGCCCCAGCCCCTTGAAAGCACAGAAACCCCAGGGAGCTTTGCGAGTTCTAGGAATCTAGAGAGCCTAGCGAGCCCTTCTGTGGAGCCTCAGCCCACGGAGAAGATTCCGGTCCATGTGACAGGTGCTGTGAAACAGCCAGGTCTCTATTTTTTGCCCGCTGGGGCCCTGGTATCCGATGCCATCGACCAGGCTGGCCCTGGTCCTGATGCCGATCTAGAAGCCATCAATTTGGCCCTACCTCTGATAGCCAATAGTCAAGTTCGCATTCCAAGCCGCAAAGAACAAAGCGATGCGGAGGAGGGAGGCCAAGGGTCCAGTCCTTCTAGCCCTACTCCCTATGCAGCTCCCTTGCCCGGCCCAGGAACTGACCCACCTGGGAACCAGGCAGGGGGCTTGGGAGCTAAGGTCAATTTGAATATGGCGAGCCTGGAGGATTTGCAATAGATCCCTGGGGTAGGACCCAGTACCGCTCAAAAAATCCTGGCCTATCGCCAGGAAAATGGTCCCTTCCAGCAGGTGGAGGATTTGATGCAGGTGAAGGGGATTAAGGAGGGAAAATTTGCCAAGATGGTCGATTACATCTATGTTCCTTGAGTGAAGTTATTTTTTGTAATTTAATGATGAGCTTTGTTTCATTAAACGCAGTATTGCTTTGATAAATGGCTGCATTCAAGTTTTAGTGATGTATGTCGCAGTATTGCATGTTTTGCATTCGAGTACTATAATCAAAACGAGAGGGCATTCATATGAATGCCAAGAAAGAAGTATAGTGGTCCCGATATTTTCGACAAAGTCAAGGATATTTTTTAGTGAAAGTGATAAGCTGGGCTCACCCGACAAAGGAGGGTTAAAGCATGTCGCGAAAGAGAAGAAGTTTCAGCCCCAAATTCAAGTCTGATCTTGTTTTAGAGGTACTTAAGGGCGAAAAAGATTTGAATACGATTGCTGTAGAAAATGAGATTCAGCCGAATCTTTTGCGGAATTGGAAACGGCAGTTCCTTGATAATGCTTCCAACGTCTTTGATGAATCTAAAGAAGATAGATACAAGGAAGCGCTATCTGACGAACGAAAAGAAAAAGAAGCCTATGCTAAGAAAGTTGGCCAGCTTACAATGCAAGTTGACTGGTTGAAAAAAATCTGAGGAATTCTTTGGACCTGACTACGAGAGTAAATTTAGTCCGAAACCTTTCCACGAGTGAAACAGAAAGTCTTAGCATATCTGAAGCTGCAAAGCTTGTAGGAGTGAGCCGCACGAGCATCTATTACCAAGGAAGAGAGATCTCGGAGGATGAATTAGCAAGTAAGAGTATCATAGATCACTTGCATACAGAGAATCCGACATGGGGGGCAAGACAAATGTCAGCTCAGTTGAAACACCAAGGGTATCGGGTAGGCCGAAAGAAAGCCCGTCGTTATATGGACGAGATGGCCATTGACCCTATATATCCCAAGAAAAACCTCTCAAAATGCCAGCAAAAAATGGCTGTTGTGCCCTACCTTTTGCGCAATGCTGTGATTGACCGCCCGAACCAAGCGTGGTCAATTGATATTACGTATGTTCCGATTCGACATGGATTTCTCTATCTAACGGCCATCATCGACTGGTATAGTCGATATATTGTTGGCTGGGAGTTAGATGACACGTTAGACACAAGGGCATGCATTGAAGCCTGTAAGAAAGCCTTTCGTCAGGGGAAGCCAGAAATACTAAATTCTGATCAAGGTTGCCAGTTCACAAGCCACGAATACAAGATATTTCTATCAGAAAATGGCGTTCGTCAAAGTATGGATGGAAAAAGCAGATGGGCTGACAACATCATGATTGAGAGCTGGTTTCGAACCTTCAAGTATGATGAAGCCTATTTGACAGAGTGGAAAAGCATCAGGGAAGCAAGAAAGTCGATAAGCGAGTACATAGAAAAATACAATAATCAGCGTTGTCATTCTGGTATTGGCTATATAGCCCCCGTTGTTAAGTATAGAGAGGAGAAAGTAGATGAATAGAGCCAGTTCTTACTCTACGAGAGATACCTGCATAAGTAACACCGAAAGGTCACGGAAGTCAAGGGTTTTCACCAAGCCAAGGCTTGGTTCCAATAAACGGCTATGACTAGCCGCCCTTGACATCCGTCCCTTTCGGTGTTTAGAGTAACCAAGCTGGCATCGGAAAACGATGCCAGCGACACAACAGACTATCCGTAAGAATCACAGTTGAAAAAGGGAGAAAGCCAACCAACTAAGTCTTATCTCCTGATATCCCAGTTAAAATTCACTAAAAATCAGGCCATAACTTGTCAAAAAAACTAACCCACTATAGTTCAATATCCTAAAAGAATAATAGATGTGGTTGAATCTAAGGACCAAGTTCGAG
>CAKZWV010000023.1 GCA_937922005.1 uncultured Clostridia bacterium
TACAAATTGTTTAGCCCATTGATTCTATGGATGGCTCTTCTGTTTTTTATGACGGTCTTACATCCGACCATCCTGGATCAGGCGGTTAAAATTCTAAATCTGCCCAACGGGCAGTCCGGCATTGAAGCTGCCATCATCTTCATGGAACTGATCCCTTTATTCCTGATTGCCAAGGCTCTTCCGGATACTTGGAAGGATGGGGAAGGCATCCAAGCCATCAGCCTCAAGCAGGTAGGCCTTTTGATCTTGGTGGCGATCGGCCTGGTCATCTTTTCCGAAATGATCCGGGGCCTGGTCCAGGAAAGGTTATATACCAAGATGTCGCACCCTTTCACGCTTCCTGACTTGGTGGGGGAAGAGGTCACCTTACAGAATATGATGCAGTTCTCCAATGGACGAACCTTCGTAATCACAGTTCTCCTGGACCCCATTCTCGAAGAGATGGTTTTTCGCTATTTTATGAACCTGCCCTACCGCTCCCGAGGCTGGAGGATCTTTGGATTTTTCGTCTCCACTTTCTTTTTTGCTATAACCCACGGTTACGAGGCCTCGATCGTGGTTGCCCGCCTAATTGACGGAGCCGGTTTTTATTTCTTTTATAAAGCGACGAAGAACCTGTCCATGAGCATTACCCTCCATATGGCATCCAATCTGATTGCCACCGTCTTTCTTGCTATGTCAATCAAATTTCCTCTCTTTAACGCCTACAAAAAGGGAGGGGAAATAGCTTATTCGTCTTTGACCGCACCGGTCGCCATTCAAATCATCTTCATCCTGCTCGGTCTGGTTGCAGGGTATCACTTTTTGAAATGTTACGGGAAGAGGGCACCGCTATCAACCGGGAATCGGTAACCACGACCATCAAGAATCGATCCACAATCTCGTTGGGGTCAGAAATCCTCTGTGACTGATCGATCATCATCGCCTGAAGGGAGACAATGGATTTCTTACTCGGTTGTTCCGGTGCATCCGGCAAAGATGCCCGTTTTCTCCTCGGGAAAAGCGAAGATCTCTTTCGTGACCTG
>CAKZWV010000024.1 GCA_937922005.1 uncultured Clostridia bacterium
TGAGCTTTTTGCGTTCCTCTAAGGAGGCCAAGAGATAGTTCTTGCCGGGTAAAAATTTTAGATCTTCTGTGACAGTTCCCCAATGAATCCGACGATAGAAGCGTTTACCAGTATCGGGATCAATGCAAGCTGGTTGCGTGCTGGCGTAGCGGTAATTGGAATAGGCATGTATGGAGACTTTATATGAACTTGAGGGATCAATAGGTCTAGGCATAAGGAATTCTCCTCTCAATAATAGTCTAATTATACTACACTCTAAAAAAGAAGTCAAGCATTACACAAAAAAAATAAGCCCTCCATTGAGGGCTTTTCAGGTGATAAAAATACAGAAATGTAGTTTCTGGGACAAACGGGTGCAAAAGTCAGAAAACTAAGGGCCAAACGCCTCCACAAGAATGAGCTTTTAGCTGTCGATTCAACGTGCTGTTCTACCTATGGATCCTCCTTAGCTGATATCCGCTACGGGAAGAACAAAGAGCATCTTCCCCTACTGCAGAGATTAGAGGTCATTGTCTATACCCTAGAAGGCCATATGCCTGTCTACTACCGCTCTTTCCTTGGAACTTACTTTGCGCCGATCGCAGATGTCCTAGGGGAAATGCGCCCTATCCGGTATATAGAGCATCCCCATACCAAGCCATTGCTGACTCCATTTGTAGGAAAGCAACTTGAGGTCTGCGAAGCTTTTGACTTAGATGTCCCAGAAGGCTGCTCCCCATCCTACCCAGTCAGGCAGACCAGTAGGGGGAAATGTGGGCAGCCCAGAAAAAATCCTGTTATTCTTAATGCAGAATTAAGTTCCTAGTACAAACGGGCGCAAAAGTCAGATTCCTAAAGATGAAAATGCAAAAGAGAACATAAAAAAGGCCTATTGATATTTCTTCTTGAAAATATCAATAGATCTAAATATAATTATTTAATTGACGAGTATTAAGCTGGCCCTATATGATGGTTCAAATATATAATATTGAAATTTTCGTATTCACTCCTATATTTGGTATCAGTGAATAAAAATGTTTTACCAGTATTTTTAAATTCTTCAAATATTAATAATCTAATAGCAAAATCTATAGAAAATAAATTATTGTCGATTAAAATCACATCCTTACCTGATTGCAAAGCTCTGGCTATAGCAATCCTATCTATTTGTCCGCCTGATAGTTCATCACTAATTAGTTCTTTCCTATCCTTCAAATCATTTAATGTAAAACATTCTACAATTTCTCTATACCTATAAGGCTGACTGTCAGTAACTATATTATCATATAAATCTTCACTTAATACTGATGAATTTTTAAGAACCAAACAATATTCTCTATTACTAGCAAGCTCTTTTAAAATTCTGCTCTTCCCAGAACCATTCTCTCCAATTAGTACGTTTACTTTACCAAAACTAATTCTATTTAAAATGTTATCAACATTAAAACTAGATTTATCTTTGCATAAATTGAAGTTCAGCTTATCATTAAAGGAATCTAAACTCACTTTTAAATCATTATTTATGACAACAAATGTCGATACATATGTCGATAAGTCATTTATGATAAAACTATAGCTTATCAACAAAGCAAGGTCTCCTACAGAAAAGTTTCTAAAATATATTACTGCCAAGAGTATTGCTATCAAATTCAAATCTACTAAAGATTGGTTGATTGTATTTATCATAATATTGAAATAACTATACTTAAACTTATCGCTCTTATTTTTCATTAAACGTTTATTATAGATATCAAAATATTTATTCTCCAGAGATTCAATCCTTATTTTTCTGCATTCAGCTATAACATCTTGGTATATCTTTATAAGGTTAGTTTCATTGTTTCTGATAATCATACTTTTATCGTAAAGCTTATCTTTTAGAAAATTCAATATGAAAAATATAAGTATAGGAACTACTAGTATAACCATAGCTACATAAATATTTATTGAGGCAATTATAATAAACGCTATTATAGAGCCAACTACATTGCAAATTGTATCAACTCCATATGATATATATGATACAATTGAATTAATATCATTTTGAATAGTATCTATAAATCTTCGGCTATTAGAATCCGAAACTTTTCTAGATTCAAGGCATTTGCTAATGATTCTCTCATACATAACATTGGCCCACATATGTTGCGCCTTAATATCTATATCTGCTCCAAATTTTATAAGTGGAAATCTTAACAGAAAGATAATTGTATATAAAAAAACAATGATTAATAAATTATTATTTTGATTTGTGTCAAAATAAAGTTTGATTAGGTATGATAATAACAAAGGAATATTATGTGCTAAAAGCCAAATTAGCAAGTCTAATACAAAATATTTAGGATATTCTTTAATTAAAGTTTTTACATTAATTTTTTCCAAGATCAATCACCTCGTCTGCCATGGCAATAATTCTCTCCTCATGACTGATAATAACTATGATCTTATCAATATTATCAGCAAGCTTAAAGAAAGCATCACATTTGCCTTCGTCAATCCCCAAAAACGTCTCATCCATTATAATGATATCCTTATTTGAATTTAAAGCCTTAAGAAGATACAGACTCCTATATTCACCATTAGATAATCCATCCAATGGGGTGGCAAAATCCTTATTTGGAAGAAAAATATTTAGAGTTTTTATGGGGACTTGATTTTCACTAATCACATCAGCAATGATAGCTTCCTTAGATAATTCAATTTTTTGATCTATGTATTCTATCTTTTCACTAATAGATTCTTTCTTAAGCATCCTTATATCAATATCATTATATTTTATACTTCCATCTATTGGATCAAATAGCCTAACCATCAAGTTAATCAGTGTTGACTTACCCGATCCAGAGACTCCTCTTACAAGATATTTTTTCTTAGAGAAAGTGTAATTAAAATCTTTAAAAATTTCCTTCTCGGAATAGGAAAAACTTACGTTGGTAAATTCAATTTTTGATACTTTTTCACACAAATCATAATTCCCATATTCTAGTTTTCTAGAATTCAAATCTAAAAATCCAAATATTCTTTCTTTTACAATCCCTATATTAGGTAGAGTCTCTAATTGTAATCTTATCTCCATAATTGGATCTTCTATTAAATCAATATAATATATAAACAGATATAAGCTTCCCAAAGTTACTAGCTCATTGTTGATTAAAAATATACCTGATATCATCACAATTATCTTCATAGATGAAAACACAAAAATAGAACTAATCCAATACTCATAAGAAATATAGTTTGATACAACTTCGTAACTAAAGAATTTCAATATTGATTTTCTCAACCTGTTTATTAAATAAGTATCTTTATCAATGTATACAAACTCCTCCAATAAAGTAAAAGTCTCAGAGAATAGACTTATCATTCTATCATAAGTTTCCTTGGTATTTTTAACTTTGATTTTAGATTTTTCCTTAATTTTATTTAATAAGATTAAGAACGCTATAATCATCACAATAAATAAAAATGAAAAATAAGATAACTTATTAACTGATACAATAAAAATTCCAGAAAGAATTAAAATATTCTTAAATGTTATCGATAAAAAGTTTATATAAAAATCTATTAATGAGTCCACATCCTTATTTAAATTAATCAATTTTCCTTCATCTTCTCTAATAATATTTAGATAACTAATATCAAGTAACTTAGACATCATTGTTTTTTTGAGATCATACTCTAATGAATAATTTAGATAATTTTCCAACAACATATCAAAAATATTAAAAATCCCCTTAGCTATCATCAGTAATACAATCACTAAGAAAATATTTTTCAATCTATATATATTTGAAATATTATCTATAAATTTAGATATATAAATAGGATAAAACACCATTATTAAAGATATTAAAATAAGAAAAATACCATGAATAGCGATAATAAATTTTTTTCGTGAATCAATTTTCATAAATACCTCTTTAAATAATGAGCTGCTGCAAAACTATGATTGTATCGTATCATCACTAGAATCACAACATGAAATTTTCAGTCTCGTTTGATAACTTATTGAAATTTTTGTATGTGGTCTTTAGTTGAAATCTACAAATTCTTGATTCTGCAACAGTCCTTGTGTTTTTACTATGCCTTCTTAATTATTCTAATTTTCGCGACATTTTTTGTAGAAATGCTACCATTACATTTAGACATAAATTCACCTTCTTTAAATTTATTTATAAATAATATATATTATTATTTATCTGCTGATTATTTTCTATTCTTTCATCCAAGGCTGCCAGAATACTGGCAATCTTTACTTGTTCTCGTTTCAAGGAGGGAACCATGACTTTAACATTTCTCATTCGGCTGCCAGAGATTTCTTTAAAGGTCGTTCCGCTGCTCATATGTTGAATATGGGGGTATGGTACTTGAGCAAATAATACAAAAAGAGATAATCTGTATTTTCTCCTGGTACAATACTCTTAAAGCCCTGGCTGGTACACAAAGGATTAGCTGCGATCGCTACATAACCTATGGGGGCCCGTGAAGAAAACAAGATGGAATATTTGGGCATAAGCTGCGTTGAGCAGCTTGCATACCCCTCCTCTGTGATCATTTGGGATCCTTTCGAAATAAATCTTCCCTGAAAACCCGCTAGGTCTTTTGGTCTGATCCAGGCGATGGTACCTCCGGTATAGTATTCCGGCTTACGTGTTGATGGGGTTGCTCCTCCCACAACTTCTCCAAGGTCGCCCAAGCTACAAGATGTCCATTTACTCATAATTGCTCCTTTTACCTTAATAACTGCCGCTCAATACAAAGTCAATCACCCAATATACTTCTTATGCGCCATTTTGACATTGCTATCCTTAACCATCGCATATTGCAAGGTCGTGTCGATGCGCTGATGGCCGAGCAGATGCTGGACCTGCTCAATCGGCATCCCCTTGTCGATGGCCGTAGTGGCCAAGGTCCGCCGAAATTTATGTGGATGCACATGTGGAATGTCCAGCTTCCTGCCGAGGGCCCGGAGCCGATTCTCGATCCCCCCGATTTGGAGGCGATCGTGAGGGGCATGCAGGGTCACAAAGAGGGCTGGATTGCTATCAGTCCTACTCTGCAAATACTCCTGCAAATGTAGCTTTGTTCTAGCATCAAAATACACCATTCTTTCTTTATCGCCTTTTCCCAAGACAACGCATTCTCTTTCTGCAAAGTTAATGTCAGCCCGGTCGAGGCGAGCCATCTCTCCCACCCGCATCCCCGTCGAGGCCAACATATCAATCATAGCAAGGTCCCGGGGATGGCTACAATGGTCACGCATCCGCTCGAGTTGCTCATCTGTGTAGCTAGCTTTGAGCTTGGTAGCTGTCTTGATCTTGTGAATCCGCCGTACAGGGCTTTTGATGATATAATCTTCGTCCTCCAGCCAGGCAAAAAAACTGGATAGGATCCGCCGCATATTGTCGATCGTTACTCGACTAGATTGCCTCGCAGCTTGATATTGCGTCTTGGGGACTATATCGACATCTATGATATGACCCAGGCGGTGGAGGATGGTGCCACAAGGCCAGTGTCATGCCAACGCTTGAGAACATCCTTCAGCGGTTCATCCAAATAGGAATAAGCCTTATCTTTGATCCAGTCAGCTATGCCATAGGCAGCCTCTGCAATGCTGCCTGTAATAGCCGCAATAGTGTCGCTGTCACCCCCAAGGGAGATGGCATTGCGGATAGCATCCTCAAAGTCTGTACTTTCTAGAAATGCAATAATCGCTTGTGGTACCGTTTCCTGACAACTCACATGAAAGGTGTAAAGTGGACGAATCTCATCCAAGGACCGTGAGAGATTATAGCCGTATAGCTGTTCGATATGGTCCTTCAAGCGCCTTTTGCATGCTGCCGGATCATCGTTTATGGCCTGTTCGTCTTTGCCGTGGTAGCCTCCAAAGTAATACCGGGTCAGGAAAATGGCGTCAGCCGTTGCAACAGCGCCTTTAATCCCTTCCGGATGGTTGTGGGTAATCTTGGCGGAAAGCTCTGCCATGGCTCTGACTTCGGTTGGCACGATCCCAGTTCCTATAAATTCTTCATAATTGCCAAGCCATCCACAAGGCGAAACACGCATTGCCGAACCATTCCCATAGCTGTTATATGGTACATTGTCATCCGAGAAGAGCCACGTAAAAAACCTATCCCCATAGCCAACATCGGGATACATCTTACCATATTGCTTAAAGGCCGCAATGAAATCATCTTTCTTACCACCGTTCATGATTGCCTCAGCCACAGCACAAGTCATAACGCTATCATCCGTAAAGGCACAGTCATCCCGAAACAGGGGAAAATCCTTCGTTTTGATATTATCCCACTCATAGACAGAGCCTACAATATCCCCAATGATTGCTCCAAGCATGCCATACACCTCCTTTATCTTCGACCTAGGTATCTCAGGAATCATCCCTGCAATGCCGTTCCCTACAATTCCATTTGACACAATGCCGGTCCATATAATGCCGTTCCACACAATGCTGATCCACACAATGCTGCATGCGTCACATTAAAACGATCCTAACACGTCCCAGCTGAGAGGTCAACTTGCGCCTAACACCGTGCGTGATCCGGTGCCTAAGAAAAATATCAGAAAAATTGTCAGAAGCGCCATAGTTTTATCTGATAAATCGTCATTTTAATCACTATCATCTTAGATAATTCGGCGTTATCATATTTTATAGTTCAGAAAAATGTGTTATCCTAGGCTTATGTACGGATGGATTAGCCAATCTCTAAGCTAGGCCATTAGGTAATCTGTTCCCTGAACAGTTAGGTGATCTTTCTTTGAATCGTTAGGTGATCCGTCAGTTGATCTACTGGATCATCATCGACAATCTGAAGGGATCTGAAAGGATGGTGGCGATATGAAGCGTAAGGCGATGCAGGCTATGATCGATTGGAAAAATGATCCGGAGCGAAAGCCCCTGGTCCTGCGAGGAGCTAGGCAGGTGGGCAAAACCTGGTTGATGAAGGAGTTGGGGAGGATGGCCTATCAGAAGGTCGCTTACTTCAATTTCGACGAAGAGGATGAGTTGAAATCAATCTTTGTGGCTAATAAAAATCCTCAGCGGATCATTGAGCTCCTCTCGTTGATCTCCGGCGAAGCAATACTCCCCCAAAAGACCCTATTGATTTTTGATGAAATCCAGGAATGTCCCGAGGCGTTAAATACCCTCAAATACTTCAAGGAAAAGGCTAATGATTATCATGTGATAGCTGCTGGTAGCCTTTTGGGAACGCTCTTAGCGAGTCCGAAATCTTACCCTGTAGGAATGGTCAACCTGCTTGATCTCACCCCCCTATCCTTTGAGGAGTTTTTAGAAGCGACTGACCCTACCATCTACACCTACTACGAAAGTATTCAAAAAGACCAAATCATCGAGGATATCTTCCATCAACGCTTAACGGAGGCATATAACTACTACCTCATCATGGGCGGTATGCCAGAATGTGTCTCCCTTTGGGTTAAGTATAAGGATCCGGCTAGGGTGGACAAGTGCCAGCGGGAACTCATTGATATCTATGAAAATGATTTCTCCAAGCACAACGGTCAGGTCAATAGTGGGCGAATTCTCATGGTTTTTCGTAGTATCGTCTCCCAGCTGGCAAAGCCCAACGAAAAATTCATGTACGGAGCAGTCCGTGAAGGGGGGAGGGCCCGAGACTTTGAGGAAGCAATCGAATGGCTTGTCTCAGCAGGCATGCTTAACCGGGTCTACAATGTCTCTAAAATGGAGCATCCCCTCTCGGCCTTTGATAAGTTAGACCAGTTTAAACTTTTTGTCTTTGATACCGGTCTACTCAAACACATGGCCGGAATCGCTAACAGCGCCATCCTTCTAAAATCAGACTATCAGTTCAAAGGCCAGCTCACTGAAAACTACGTCCTCCAACAAATACTCCCGCAATTTTCCCAGTCACCCCGCTATTATGCGGATAAGAATAGCGAGATTGACTTTGTCCTCCAGCACGGAACGGAAATTATTCCCATCGAAGCCAAGGCCGGGGAAGACAAATCCGCTCCTTCCTTCAAGCGTTATATCGCTGTCCACCAACCAGTCCACGCCCTCCGCTTTTCAAAACGCAATTATCGTCAAGATGGCCCCCTGACAAATATTCCCCTCTACCTTGCTTGCAAAACCAAGGACCTCCTTTGAGGGCTGTTGATTGACATCTTCCCTCAAAAACGCCTAGAATAGGGGGATTGAGGAGGAGCTTGGAGCATGTCGGAAGATAGGCCTATACGAAAGCGTCGCCTTTCGTCCTTTCAGATTATTATTTTAAGTTTTGCAGGGGTGATCCTTCTGGGGGCCTTGGCCCTTATGTTGCCTATCGCAACGGTCGACCGGATTGTTACCCCCTTTAACGAGACCCTGTTTACTGCCACCTCGGCCGTTTGTGTCACTGGTTTGGTTGTTCAGGATACGGGTAGCTACTGGTCGGTATTTGGTCAGGCAATCATTTTGCTGTTGATCCAAATTGGCGGTTTAGGGGTCGTCACGGTCGCAGCTTCCTTTGCCCTATTATCAGGACGAAAGATTTCCCTGATGCAACGAAGTACCATGCAAGACGCCATCTCAGCCCCCCAGGTGGGAGGCATTGTCCGTCTCACCAAGTTTATCCTCCAGGGTACCTTCTTGGTCGAACTCATCGGAGCCATAGCCATGCTCCCAACTTTTATGAGGGACTTTGGCTGGTCGGGCCTATGGATGGCTGTTTTTCACGCCATCTCTGCCTTCTGCAACGCAGGCTTTGACCTTCTTGGGACCACGGGCAACCTTTTCCCCTCTTTGACAGCCTATGCCGCCAGTCCAACCGTAAATATCACTATCATGATGCTCATTGTTATCGGGGGCTTGGGCTTTTTGACCTGGGATGATTTGCTAAAGAATAAGTTCGATTTTCGAAGTTATCGGATGCAAAGTAAGGTCATTTTAGTCACAACGGCTTGTCTCCTTGTTTTCCCGGCTCTCTTTTTCTTCTTTGCAGACTTTGCCCATTTACCACTTAAGGAACGCCTTTTGGCTTCTTGTTTTCAATCCGTAACAACAAGAACGGCAGGCTTTAATACCGTTGACCTTGCTGCGATGTCGGGAGCTTCCCGGGGCTTATTTATTCTATTGATGCTCATCGGTGGCTCGCCCAGCTCCACCGCAGGGGGGATGAAAACGACCACCTTGGCCGTTTTGCTGGCCAATGCGGTGTCAACCTTCCGCCACAGGGAAAGTCCAGAATTTTTTGGGAGAAGGATAGATGATGCTGCTGTTAAAACGGCAGCCACCCTACTCACCCTCTATATCAGCTTACTTTTCACAGGTGGGGTATTTATTAGCGCCTATGAAAATCTTCCCCTCTCGACTTGCCTCTATGAGACGGCCTCAGCGGTCGGGACCGTAGGGCTTACCCTAGGTATTACATCTCAACTCCATCTGCCTTCCCAGCTTTTACTAATTGCTTTTATGTTCCTCGGTCGAGTGGGAGGCCTGACCCTGATCTACGCCGCCATTTCGCCGAAAAATATGGGGAACGCCAAATTGCCCCAGGAAAGAATCACCATTGGCTAAGACGAACGAATAGGAGAAAAAATCGATGAAGAATATACTTGTAATCGGGGCTGGCCGTTTTGGCCGCCATATCGCTATGAAACTCTCAGAGCTTGACCATCAGGTCATGGCCGTTGATATTGATGAGGATAGAGTCAACCAGATCCTTCCCTATGTCACCAATGCCCAAATTGGGGACAGCACGAACGAGGACTTTCTTAATTCTCTTGGGATTGGAAACTATGATGTTTGCTTTGTAACCATTAGTAACGATTTTCAGAATTCTCTTGAAACAACTTCTTTACTCAAAGAATTAGGGGCTCAAATGGTCATTTCCCGGGCTGAACGTGATGTCCAGGCTAAGTTTTTACTCCGCAACGGGGCTGATGACGTGGTCTATCCGGAGAAGCAGATGGCCGAATGGGCTGCCATCCGCTTCTCTTCGGACCACATTTTTGACTATATTGAAATTGACAAGGAACATGCCATTTTTGAGGTTCAAGTTCCGAAGGCTTGGTTAGGAAAAAGTATAGGCGAGCTAGGAATCCGCCATAAATTTGGTATCAATATTCTCGGCATTAAGCGAGATAGCCATACCGATGTGGCCATTACGCCAGATACGGTCATGACGGAGGACATTACCCTCCTAGCCTTAGGTGAATATAAAGCCCTACAAAAATGCTTCCGGATTTAACTTACTGGACGCTATGGATCCTATTGACGCTATTGATGATATTGCTGTATTGATGCTTTTGCACGATATTGGAGCATATTGGATTCTTTAATAAAAGGAATGCCATCCCTCTTATTGGATGAGGTAAGCTTCCAAAATTTCCCCTAAATACATGGTGTGGGCATCTTGGTTGGCCCCTGTATGATCTCCCGGAACGTCTTGTGGATAATAGCGGTCTTGTAAGTTTTGGGGGAGGTCTCTGAAATTAATATCGGCCTGGGTTAGGACCCGGCACTCTAGGGTCAGGGGATATTCCTTGATCCCGGGGGTTTTGTTCATAGAAGGAGGTACAAGGGTTAACCCTGCCTCCTTTTCTTTATCACAATCGTAGCCTGATAGCGTTCCACAAATCCGGATGATTTCAGGATCTCCCCCGTCAAGAGGCACGCTCAAGGTAAACTCTTGAGATGCATCTAGTTGAGACTTTGTGAAGCGACGCTGGCGGACATAGACAGCAAAAGTAGGAATTCCGAAGGTCACCCCGAGATTCCCCCAGCCGATCACCATGGAATTAAATTTCTTAGCTTGGGTATTCAATAAAATGCCAGGCCGGAAGGCTTCGTAGATGATTTGTGCATAATCTGAAAGCTTAATTTCTTTTTTTATATGGGTTCTCCTTATATTGAACTTAAATGTCATGCCGGATTTAATTGGCATAATTATAAAAAACGGCACTGAAGGATGTAAGTCTTTCAGTGCCGTTGCTTTGAACTTTAGGGGACAAAGAATATGCTCAAAGTCCCATTTATTTTCTTAAAAATATAGGTTCCACTGTAAATCATAGCAGTCTGACCGAATCAAACTGCGTTGATCCGACAGCAGAAAGCTTACTTCGAGATGGTATTTTCGACGGCGGAGACCATGCTCAGCACACCGCTGTTGCCTTCAAAGTAACTGACGTTGCTAATATTCCCTTCTTGGTCTAGGACGAGGATGCAAGGAACAAAAATAGCGTTGATGACCCGGAAGACGGAGTTGGCACCTGTATAGAAATACTTAGCCATCCGGTCGGCTAGGCCCTTAGAGACTAGGGTTTGATAGGTATCTCTGGCATTGCCAAAGGTCATGCCCTCGATCATGTTAAAGCTCGTTTTATCAATATTTACAAGCTGGTCCCAGCTGGCCTGGCAGGCAGGGCAGCTCGGATACCCTAAGGCAATAACGGTTGGACGCTCGCCATCAGTGATCTCACCAATGGTCTTGGTTGTGCCGTCCAGATTGGTCAGGCTGTAGTCATTCAGGTTGGTGCCGTAAATCTGACGAAGCTTAGGACCTAAGTCGTTGTTAGCAATGCCGTTGAACTCGCCTCTTCTGCGACGATCTTCATAGGACATGGTCTTGGCCTGGCTTCCGCCAGCTACCAATTCAAAGGACAGTTTGAAGGGCTCGGCCACGTACTTCTCGTTATCCACAAGAGTCATGGAAAGACCATAGATACCCTCTTCACTCTGTTGGTTGGTAGGAATAGCCTGGACGATCTGTCCTCTAGCATCCGTCTTGACGGTCTCTTCCTGACTTGAGCCATTCGGGTAGGTAACTGCTACCTTAACTTCATAGCCAGCCAAAGGCTTTCTTTGCTCGTCACGGAGGGTTACCACTGCCTTAGCGGTCTCACCAACGGTTAATTTGCTTTCTGCAAATTTTCCTTCGAAGAGAGCGGTCTCTTTTGTTGGACCAACGCTTCCACCGTTGAAGGTGAGGTCATAGAAATCAAGGAGGCCCTGAGCATCAAGAGCTGTAGCGATATTGACGATCCGGCCTTGCTCGTCCAGAAGGACGGTGTTCGGAGTGGTTAAGAAATCCATCCGAGCTGCCCAGATCTTCTGGTTGGCATCATAGTAGAGGTGAGGTGCAAGATTTTCGACATTTTGATCTTTCAGGACCTTATTGGTCTGATCAATCGTTGCTTGGACATCATCCTCTTCTACAGAAGTTACAATCTCGATGAAGTTATACTTGTCGTGAGGCAGAGTTGCCATGGCCTTCATCATATCAACACAGGGTCCACAGGCCGGGTAGCCAAAGACGATGACGGTCTTCTTATTGTGGTCGATGAGGTCAGCAATCTGATGATCTTTGGCCTGTCCATCCTTCACCGTATATTGGAGAAGGTTGTCCATGTAGCGTCTCTCGAGGACTTCATACTCTCTGGAGCTGGGCTTCAGGAGAGTAAACTGTCCGGCCGCTTTTCTCTCGGCGAATGACTGTCTAGCATCCTCACCGGCTACATTGACGTAGAAGTAGGCTAACCCTTGGCTTGAGGCATAATCCTTGTAGGTTCCTGTTACTTTAACCTCATACATGCCCTTATCGCTGGCCGATTTCGGCAAGGTGAAGCTGGTAGAGGCTTTGCCGGTATCACCGGCGGTTAATTCTGTAGTATAAACTTCATTGCCCTTGGTATCCAAGAGTTGAAGGTTCAGCTTGGCCTTGCGGATGTAGTTATCATCCAGGTCATTTGCTTGGATGTTAATCACAACATCGTCGCCCTTCTTATAATAATCCCGCTCCGTAGAAACAAGGATATCGAGGGCTTTATCGTACTCGGGGAAGACAGAGGGGCGATTTTCTTTCAGCCACTTGGTCATCCCACCTTCCATCCAATAGATGTATTTAAAGCCTTTGGCCTTCATCATCTCGGCCGTTGCGCCCGAGCGAACCTGAGTCCGGCAATAGAGCAAATAGACTTTATCCTTATCCAGGGTGTCGAGGTATTGGTCGTGGTCTGGTTGGTAATAGTCGTGATGGATGGCACCCTCGATGTGGGACTCTAAGTGCTCAGCCTTAGTCCGTACGTCAAAGATGACAAACTGATCGTTATTTTTATTCTCTTCGATGAGCTTTTGCCCCTCTTCCGTCGAAATCATTTTATAAATATTCTCGGTCGGCTTGACGGGTTCATCTGGCTTATCTGGCTCTTCTTTTTCTTCGCCAAAGACGACACTAAATTGGCCCTTGCCTACTCCATAGCGGGTATTGGCAGTTACATTGATATAGTAACGACCTTCAGCCATCGAAGCATCTGGTTGAATGTAAACGTAGGTCCGGCCATAGCCGTCTGTCTGTTTATCAAGGTTGGCTTCAAAGTTATTGGGGCCAGTTACTTGAATCTTGGTCGGCGCATAACTAAGGGCATAATTTTGAGCTGTACGAACATAGACGTAGATGTATGCCTTATCCTTGGCCGCATAGTTTTCTTTAGCTGCGTAGAAAGAGATCTTCGGCGCATAAAGATTAACTTTTTCTTTAATTTCAAAGCTAGTCTCTGCTGTAGCGTCCTGGTAGCCGTAACGTGAAGCTGTAATCCTAACGGTATACTTGCCAGCCTCTTGTCGGGCATCCGTATTGCAGCGATAGACTGAGGTACCATAATAGTTGGTTCTGAAGCTATCAGAGAAGACTTCCTTTTGGTTCTTGTCTAGGATAACGAGGTCAATGTCAGCGTAAGAAATCGCATAACGATTCAGGAAGGTACGAACATTGAAATCGAGTGACTCGCCAGCCGTGACGGAGGTCTTGGTCCCCTTGATGCTGACTTCAAAGCTAGGCTTATTGTCCTTCACTTCAAAGGTGAGTTGATCTTGTCCATCATCATAGGAATAACCAGTTGCCAGTAATTTCACCTGATAGGTACCAGCTTCCTGAAGATCAGAGCTGTACACGGTAAAGGTGGCATTGCCGTAAGTATCAGAATATTGAGAATTACGGATGGTTCGACCAGATGGGGTCGTAACGGTGAGGTAAACGGCTGCCCAACGGAGGTTACGGCCATACTTATCCTGGACGTTGCCCTTGATGGTCAGGTTCTGATTTTCACGAACGACGCTGGAAGAAACGGAGCCTTTAATGATTAGAGGATTCCCATCCAAGGGTTTCGTCGGCTCTGGCTCTGTTGGCATCGTTGTCTGTGTGGGCTGCGTAGGTTGGGTCGGTCTAGTGGGTTGGGTGGGGCGAGTCGGTCTCGTCGGCCGCGTAGGCTTTGTAGGCTGCGTAGGTTGGGTGGGTTGGGTAGGCTTGGTCGGTTGGGTCGGCTTGGTTGGCGTTTCTTTGGCTTTAACAGTAACGTTCAAGCTGGCCGTCACCTTAGATCCATCTGTCGCAGTGGCCTGGACGGTGGTCTTGCCAGGGGCCAAAGCCTTTAAGACGCCCTCAGTAGAAACAGAAAGGATGGACGGATTTGCCACCTTCCAGCTGAGGGTACGGATGGTTGCATTCTTAGGTTCCAGGTTATATTCAACCTTGGCAGATTCTCCGACCGTAAGAGTCATAGGATCTTGCTTGAAGGTAATCGCTTTGACAGAAACCTTATCGGTAAGGGTAGAAGCTGGTACGGTCATAGCTTTCACGCAGACGTTGGCGTTGCGGTAGCTACGAGCCAGGTCGCCCCAAGATTTACCATCATAAGAATAATAGGATTGACCCTGACGAGCCGTGGCCCTTGAAGAATACCCATACTGGGGTGCCTCAATAGGAATCGGGCGATAATAGCCAGGTGTGGTCAACTTAATGATAGGAGCGAAGAAATCGCCTTTGTTAATCCGTTGCGGTTCAAATTCGATAGTGGTATAACCAGCGAATTCCAAATCGCCTTCTGCAACCTTAACTCTGTCATTGAAGCCATGGTTATCATCCAATTGGGTAGCAACGTAGACTTCATAGTGAGCGCCATTGGAAGGAACGAAGAAGCCCACTTCTTTGATCGCAATATCTTCTTGGGCCCGTCCAAAGACGTTGGCGAAATAAGCGGTCTGTCCGTTACCAATACTCCCGGTCATACCGAGTGGGTCATGGTACCAAAGGGACTTATTCTTATCAATATCCTTCAAGAGGAAGATGGCATTGCTATGGGCGATGACACTGTCATAATAAGAGACATGGTAATAACCATGCTCTCTACCCCAGTTCCGGCCCCAGCTGTTCTTAACGATCCAAGCGCCGTCTCCAGGTGGGTAATAGTTGAAGTTTCTCCGTGAGTAGTTGTCGTCCCAACCGACGATGGTTACGGCGTGGGTAGGATAACTACGGCCCCCATCATAGTGGGCCATGGTCCAGTTGTTCAGATATTGGGTAGAACCAGAGACTGTAGTATAGGCTGCACCATATTCCCGCAGAGCTCTCTTTAATACGTCACGATCCCGATCGGAATTAACATCTGGAATATAAAAGACTTGGTCCAGATCCTTTTGTCTTGGCATATTGGCCGGTGACCGGAAGTCGTAGGGACTGTAAGGTTCATCACTCTCAGCGACAGGGCCGCTCCAACGCGATAAATAAGCAGCGGACACTTGGCAAGTACCACCCTGATCTGGAGCCCAGTCAAAGCCGTGGGTATTTCTCATGTTCTTTTCAGAGAAATCCCATTCTTCTTGGGGTAAGAGGACGGATTCAGCCGAACCGAAAGTTGCAAATGACCAGCAAGATCCATTAGGACCCTGGTCCTTGACGGAAGTTACCCGACCTTCCTCGCGTAAATCAAAATGCGCAGGAAGCGGGTCATTTCCCATTCTTTGCAATAGAGGATTATTCTCTAAATAAGCGTAATTGCTGTTAACTTCAAAGGGGCCCTGGCGGACACCAATGATGTCCCCGTAACCATCTTCTGAATCTTCTTGGCCTTTGAAAGGCTGCTTGATGTCAACATTCGGATCAAATTTCGGGTTTACTGGAGATTTAACAAAGTCCAGGCCCTCAACAATCTCATCCGCCTTCGGCTGGAAGCCTTCCTCTTGAGCAGCAATGCCAGAGAAGGGCAGAAGGGTTGACAGAAGGAGAACTAAGCTTGTTAATAAAGCTAATCTTTTCTTGTTTTGAAACATATTCACACCTCTGTTTCTTATACAGATCCTTGCCTGACTACATTGGCTAAGTGGCCAGGAGGATCTTAGGGTACTGCTATCGTCACCGGTTCTTCTGGTGAACGCAAACTAATGATTGATATCGCATTCCGTTTTCTCTGCAGGGAGAGAGGTCTTCGCTCTCTCCTTGACAAGGACTTTATCGCGGGAGTCACTTGTCATCACGGGTTGCCTTCTATCTTAACATTTTTGTAAGCTTATTGCAATCATTAAGAATTCTTAACTTTTTTATAGAGCCCGAAATAATGAAGATAATTGACCGTATACAGGCATTGTAATGGCCAACTCACCCCCTTTGGCTTTCCTTTTTCTAGACCTTTTTTTATTTTTCTTGTATTCTGACATAATGCCTAATTCAAAGAAAGGAGAATTAATGAAGAATTATGTTAAAAAACAGTAATGAAACCGATAATAAAAATCCTAACCAAACAAGTAACGATGAAAAGACCAATAACTCCAATCGCTTTGCAGAAGGCACCACGCTTGTGAGTTCTACCTACGTGCCTCAGTCCAACGCTCAGTTGATCCGCCTCCTCTTTCCTTATTATAAGAAAAATATGGGGATCTTCCTCACAGACTTCGTATGTGCAGCCCTGACGACCGTCTGCGACTTGGTCCTTCCCTTGATCCTGGCCCACATTTTAGATACTGCTCGCAGAAATCCAGAAAATTTTGTTTTAGCCTTCGTAAGCCAGATGACCTTCTACTATGTTGTGCTGCGCATCATTGAAGTCATAGCCCGCTATTACATGCAAAGCAAAGGCCATATCATGGGAGCTCGGATAGAAAAAGATATGCGGGCTAGCGTCTACCAGCATTTACAAACCCTCCCACAAGAATTCTTTATCAAGCATAAAACTGGCCAGATCATGGCGACCTTAACTACTGACCTCTTTGACATCACAGAATTTTCCCACCACTGCCCCGAGGAGTATTTTATCGGAGCAATCAAGCTAACCGTCTCCTTTATCATCCTCATCCAAGTCGACTGGCTCTTGACCCTGGTGGTCTTTGCCATGATTCCCCTGCTCTTTTACTTTGCCAGCCAGTCGAGGAGAAAAATCCGTCATAGTAAAATGCAAGAACGTCGGCAAATTGGCGAAATCAACTCTGGCATTGAAGACTCCTTCCAGGGCATCCATGTTGTGAAAAGCTTTGCCAATGAAGAAGTGGAAGCAGGAAAATTTGCTAAATATAATCACACCCTTTACAACATTAAAGAGATGTTCTATTACGCATTAGCCAGCTATGCTACTGTTACACGGATCTTTGACGGGATTATGCTGGCCACTATCCTTTTGTTAGGTGGCTGGTCCTTGGCCCAAGGGCGGATCAGTATGGGAGAATTTGTGGCATATTTCCTCTATGTTCAGACTTTATTGGCGGCAGTGCAGCGGATTGTCGAATTCCAAGAGCAATTTGAGCGGGGGATGACAGGGCTGGAGCGCTACAGTATGGTCATGAACACCAAGAGTAATATCGTCGAAAAGCCCGATGCCATCGTCTTGGAGGAGGCCAAGGGACATATCGAGTGTCGCCATGTGGCTTTCTACTATCCGGGCCATGAGGAAATGGTCCTCGAAGACCTGAACCTTGAAGTAAAGCCAGGGACCAAATTAGCCATCGTCGGCCCTTCGGGAGCAGGAAAAACGACCTTGGTGAATTTGCTCGCTAGATTTTACGATGTGACGGATGGGGCCATTTTGGTGGATGGGCACGATATTCGGGATCTTACGATCCAAAGCCTACGCAACCAGATTGGCATGGTCCAGCAAGATGTGTATCTCTTTAACGCTACGGTCCGGGATAATATTGCTTACGGGAAGCCGGATGCAAGCGAGGAGGAAATCCTAGCCGCCGCCAAAATGGCCGGGGCCTATGACTTTATCATGAACTTACCTGAAGGCTTTGATGCCATGGTAGGAGAGCGAGGTGTCCTCCTGTCTGGGGGGCAAAAACAACGGCTCTCTATTGCCCGAGTTTTTTTGAAAAATCCTCCCATCCTCATTTTGGACGAGGCGACCTCTTCCCTGGATAATGAAAGTGAGCGCCTCATTCAAAGTTCTTTGAAAAAGCTGGCAGAAGGGCGGACGAGCATTACCATCGCCCACCGCCTCTCCACCATCAAAGATGCGGACCAGATCCTTGTTTTGACAGAAAGAGGGATCGAGGAACAAGGGACCCACGCCAGCTTAATGGCCCAAGAAGGCATCTATTTCAACCTCTACCAGTCAATTGAAAACTTTTATCCTGACGCAACAGCTTAGAAGCATCGTTGGCCCGAAGCCCTGGCTAGGGCTTCGGGCTAGCAAAAGGCAAGGCCTTAGCTTGCCTGGTCCTTGGCTTGGTCCAGAGTCCGACGCTACAGCCTTAGAGCTCAGCCTTCAGCCCCTGATATGGCTGGCAGCCAGCTGGGAGGCCTGTCCCGTCAAAGTTTGGGACGTACTGGCTTTCATCCTCATTACCAAGGTCCTGGCGAAAGCCTCTGTCTAGGCCTGCTGCATCGCAGGCATCGAGGAGGATATCGTACTCTTCTTGGCTGAGCCGGCGATTTAAGGCGGGGCACGATAGGGCCTGATAAGTCGGAAAATACTGACTCATCAGGCTAAAATAAATATCCGTTCCAAAATGTTCCCCCAGGTAAGAAATCACCGCCTTGCTGTCTTCTCCACAGCCCGGCAGGGCCAAGTGGCGCACCAAAAGCCCCCGGGCCAAGAGGCCATCGGGGGTTAAAATGGGCGTTCCTACTTGGCGAAACATCTCCTCAATCGCAAGATGCGCATAAGAAAAATAGTGGGGGGCCCGGGAGTATTTGTTGGCAAGAGCGTCGGAAACGTATTTCAGGTCGGGAATGTAGACGTCTATGAGGCCCTCCAGAGCTCGAAGGCTTGACACACAAAGATAAGAGGAAGTGTTAAGGGCGATGGGAAGGGTCAGGCCCTGGGCTTTAGCCTTGCGAAGGGTAGCGGGCAGGCGGTGGAGATAGTGGTCAGCAGTCACAAGGCCGATATTTTCAACCCCCTGGTCCTGGAGGCGGAGCATGGTAGAAATGAGCTCATCCTCGGAAAGGATAAAACCAAAGCGTTCCTGGGAGATTTTGGCGTTTTGGCAAAAGAGGCAGCGCAGGGTACAGCCTGCGAAGAAAATATTCCCTGCCCCCTGACTGCCCGATATGATCGGTTCTTCGTCGTAGTGGGGGGCTGCCCGGGCAATAAGATAGGTGGAGGGGACCCCACAGACGCCCAGTCGGGTCTGGCGGTCCACTCCGCACTGCCAAGGACAAAGATGGCAGGAAAAAGGGATTGAATCCTTAGTCTGTAAATGCAAATTTTCTGAAGTCACGTAAGGGCAAACTTAGTCGATAAAGCGGAAGGGGTCGAGTTTAGGGGTGTGAGGCTCTTTGGAGGTCGCCTTGTGGCCGACAGCGAGGGCAATCCAGAAGGATTCTCTATCGACCATATGGAGGGCTTCCTTGAGTTCTTCAGATCCTGGGCCTGAAAAGGCCGGTTCGCAGCATACGATGATACAGGAACCAAGATCCAGGGATTCGGCGGCTAAAGCCAGATTTTGGACGGCGATACCAGCATCGAGGGGGGTCCGGTTCGAGCGCTGTTTTTCCAGAGGTAAGCCTTCTGGGTTGTCAAAGCCCGTAATGACAATGACCGTGGGAGCACCATAAAAAATCTTACTGGCCGCATCCGCTGGATAGGAACCGGCCACATCCCCTTGGCGGCTGGCTAGGGTCCGACCGGCAATCTTGGTGATGAGCTCTTGATTCGTAACGAAAGAAAAACGCAGTTCCTGGACGTCTCTGGCTGTCGGAGCCGAAAGGGCCGCCTCCTTAAAGACTTCGATTTCCTCCGGGGTAAGGGGGGTAGATTCAAACTTTCTCGTTGAAAAACGCGCCTTCATTGCAGAAATAATATCAGACATCAATATCTTCTCCTTTCGTCTCTAGATTGTCAGCTCGAGCTTGTCGTCTCAAAATAGGCGTCTTGCGGTAGTTATCTCGAGCTTTATATTTCGTCTCTTCGTTTCTATGTAGTATAATGGGGAAAGGCCCTCTTTTGCAATGTCGAATTTTGGGGGTAACAAAAAGGTTATTTCACAAGAAAGGTCGCTAGCTATGAGTTTTTCTAATATGAAATTCACCTATTGGATGGGAGCTTGGGTCTGCTTTACTAGCCTTTTAGCCCTTGCCTTTTACCCTTGGTCGGTTGCCTACCGCCTCTGTGCAGCAGCCTGGCCAGCCCTCAGCGTCATTGCCTTGCGCCGGTGGACCTTTGCCATCACCGCCTTGGTCTTTGTACCGGCTTTTTTGCGGCGTTTTTGGACCTGGGCCTTTTGCCTGAGCTTCTATGATCTCTTTTTAATGATCACCCATCTTGTCCTCTACTTGATCACGGGGACAAATTACTTTCCCCTCTATACACCGCCTCCCATGGTCTTGGCGGGCCAAGCGAGCTTTTCCGGAGAGCTTATCTTGACAGCCTTCCTGGTCTCTGGCCTGCCCCAGGCCCTTTGTGCCTTAGGGCTCACCCTATCAGCCTATCACCGTGCCTACACCATCCACCAGGACCAAATGACCTTTCTCCGACCGGAGGGGCCGCCCTGTCGGATCGCCTTTCTGGCAGACCTGCACTATGGGTCTTTGAGTCACCCCAAGGCTATTGAGTCTATGTTTCAAGAGATCGCTGAGGCTAAACCGGACCTCCTCCTTCTAGGGGGCGATCTGACGGACCATTTGACGAGACGGGAAGATTTGCAACAAATAATCCAGTGGACCCAGGAAGTGAATCCCCGGTATGGGACCTATTTTGTCTACGGGAACCATGATTTGGATGTGGAAACCTACGCTTCCTTTAGCCGAGAAGAATGGGCCCATGCCGCAAAAGAGGCTGGCATCCAAATTTTGGAGGATGAGGCGATCTGGATTTCTGACTTGGAGCTGATCCTCCTGGGACGCCTAGACCATAGTATGCGGACCCGGCAGGAATTGGCAAAAGAAGAGGCTCTGGCCTGGGATAAGATTGATCCTAGCCTGGCAGCAGCGGAGCAGGCAGCCCGAGACCAGGGAGTTACCCAGCCCTATCGTCTTTTAGTAAACCACCAGCCCATCGCCTTGAAGGGAGCCGAGGACCGTCAGGTGGACCTGGTCCTCTGTGGGCACACCCATGCTGGACAAATCTGGCCGGTCAACCTAATCATCAAGATTTTAAAGATTTACCGGCCTGTTTGGGGCTTGGAGCGTCAGGGGACCTTGCAGGTCTTTACAACAGCAGGGGTAGGTTTTTCAAACCTACCCCTGCGCAACCTCGCTCAAGCGGAATATCATCTTATTCAAATTAAGCCAAGCCAGGGGGGCGCAAATGTGAGCGCAGCTAGATAACTGTAAGCGTAGCTAGATGACTGTAAGCGCGGCTAGCCCCAGACCAAGGCTTGGAAGTTAATTCATGTTTAACCAGCCCAGGGCAACGGTGACATGAATTCCAACCCCTAGGTAAATGGCCGCTTCATCAAATTGGACCCTGGGATTGTGGTAGGAATAGTTGTTGCCATCTACCTTGCAGTTGAGCATAAAGTAGGCGGAGGGTACGGTTTGGGAGACCTCAGCAAAGTCATCGGAGGCCATAATCCGAGTCTCAGGGATACCTTTCAATTCTGGAGCTTCCTTGGCCAAAATATCGACAAGGGTCTGGGTAAAGGCGGGGTCGGAGTGGAGGGATTTCACCTCAGAGAGGATCTCGAAGGTATTTTGCGTCCGATAGAAGGCCCCGGCAGCATCGACCATTTCTTGCATCCGCTCCTTCACTTGGGCCCGGACTTTGGGGTTGTAGCAGCGGAAGGTCCCTTGGATCTTGGCCTGGTCGGGGATGACATTGGCCACGGCTCCTGCTTGGAAGGCCCCTAAGCTGATGACAGCTGTCTCTTGGGGGGCTACTTCTCTGGCAATCAGGTTATTGAAACCCTGATGGAGGAGGGCCGCAGGCGCAATGGGATCCAGGGCCGTGTGGGGATAGGCCCCGTGGCCTCCCTTCCCCTGGACTGTCACTTGGAAGATGTCAGCTGAAGTCGCCATATAGCCCAGGCAGTAGCCATAGGATCCGGGCCCCTCTTCAAGGCCGGTATGGATACCAAAGGCCGCATCTACATGGGGATTTTCTAGGAGGCCAGCCTGAATCATATCCCGACTTCCCTTAAAATCCTCCTCCGAAGCTTGGAACATCAGCTTAACTTGCCCATTGAGTTCACTGCGGTGGGCCAACAGAAGCTCTGCAGCGGTAATCAACATGGTCGTATGTAAGTCATGCCCACAGAGGTGTCCGCAGTCTCGTTTGGAGGCAAAGGGAAGGTCATTTTCTTCTGGCACAGCCACAGCATCCATGTCAGCTCGCAACAAGAGGGTCTTACCCTCCTTGGCCCGAGGACCTGTACCCTCTATAAGGGCCGTCAGACCGGCCTTGCCACAATCTTCGACGGTCAGCCCTAGGGCTTCTAACTTTTGGCGGACCAGAGCTTTGGTCTCTGCCACATCAAAACCGGCACCCGGGATCTGGTGCAGAGTCCGTCGCAGGGCAACTGCCTGGTCTTGTAGGGCCTTTGCTTCTTCAAATATAGGATTCATAGGGACCTCCTCAAATATAAAAGATAAGGTTAGTCTAACCAAAATGAGATTTTTCTGCTAGGTTGTTTTGCTAGAATTCTTTGTGAATTGCTCGGCTCAATGGTCCCTCTCACTTCTTCTTGCGTGCTATACTAAAGCCATGCCGGCCATACCACCAGAATAGACAAACGGCACCAGGAGTGACAACGCTAGATTAGGCCAAACCGCTAGTTTAGACAGGAAAGGAGGAGACAAAAGATGAGTAAATCGATAACCCTAATTGGGATTTTGCTCGGCCTCCTCCTCGTTTGGGGGCTAGGCCGCTGCGTCCAAGCCTCCTACATCAAGATAAAAAATCCCAGTGGGATCCAGGAAGCCTACTTCATCACCATCCCGGCCCGAGCTAGCATACCCGCCATGCAGATGGCCGTGCAAATTCGAGGCGAGGATATCAAAAATCCCGTCGTAGTCTTCATCCATGGGGGACCTGGGGGGCCGCATGCTACCCTGAACTACCTCTTTCAGCGGCCCCTAGAAGACAAATACACCTTTGTCAACTATGACCAGCGTGGGTCCGGTCGGACCTATTATGCCAATTCTCCTGACACCCCCGTAAGCTTTGACCTATGCCTAGAAGACTTAGATGCCTTGGTGGATTGGGTGAGGGAATATTTGCAGCAAAAACAGATCATCCTGATGGGACATTCCTGGGGGAGTATCTTGGGGATAGAGTATATAAAACAACACCCGGAGAAGGTAAAAGCTTATGTGGGGCTCGCCCAAGAGGTGAATCCAATTGCTGAGGAGGAGCTGAATGTGGAAGCGGCGTCGCGGATCGCTCGGACCCTCAACCGAGAGGAGGAAGTGAACATCATGCAGACCGCCTTTTGGGAATTTCAAGAGGCAGCTAAACGGGGCCACGTAAACAGGGAAGCCCTCAAGACCTTTCAAGCTTTGACCCTGGGCAAGTATTTTTCACCGGATAATCCCAGTTTACTCTTGTATTTGCAGGCAGGACCCTTTGCTAGCGAAATGACCTGGACGGATTTGCGCTGGTACGCCAAGCTTGTCTTCCAGTCAGGCAAGGTGGCAGAAATCGAGCGGCCCTTGGAGCAATATCTCGTCCAATACCATAATCAGACCTATCTTTATCATGTGCCGGTTTACCTTTTAAGCGGAAAAGACGACCGGGTTACCCCGGTTAAGATCATCCAAGACTTTTATAGAAAGATAGAGGCCCCCCAAAAGGACTTCATCCTGATCCCCCATTGCGGTCACACGCCCTTCTTTGAGCGGCCCTTTAGCTTTCAAAAGGCCTTTCTATCTTTGCCTTTTAACAAGGAGAGGAAGGCCGAAAACACCCCGGACTAAACCCTACCAGGGCCGGAGCTTGCGGAAGAAATGATGCCAGGTCCGACGGGTCGACGTCATCCTAGAAGAGGCCGTTGGTGATGGATAGATCAGGCGAAGGAGGGAGCGCAAGACGCCCTCTAAGTCCGTATTCCTCCGGTAGGCCAGGTAGGTCGAGTACCAGACAGGGTGGAATTTGTCTTTGTAGGCCCGTAAGCCCTTGAAGGAATAGTAACGATTGGCATTTTCAAAGAAGAAATGCAAGATCTTGTCTTTGAGATCGGCATAGACGGCTTCGCCCACGCTCGACATGGGGGCATGGCCCATCAAAAAGCCTTCGTAGCCCTGGTCCTTGGCCCAGTCTATCAGGCCCAAGAAGAGAACTTCCATGATTCCCTCAGGACAAGTATCATCAAAGCGCATCATGTCCATGGTAACGTAGGGGGTCTGAGGCATGGGGTTCATGTTGGCAAAGGCCACAATTTTTCCTGTCGGATCCTTCAAAACAGCAATCGGGGCATAAGATAGATAGGCTTGGTCAAAATGACCCATGCTAAAACTCATTTCCTTCCGGCCCTTGAGCCAAACGTTTGAAATCTCCACCAAACGATTCATCACCTCTTTGGAAAAAGGTGGATCTAGCATCTCAAATACAAATTCTCCCTTGTCCAAAGCCTTATGGACCTTACGAATATTTTTGAAGGGTCTTCCCTCATAGGTAAAATCTTTCAGGAGGACCAGAGCAGATTCGCCGATCTTTTGAAGGTCAAAGCCAGCATCAATATAGAGGGATAGATATTGGTCGGTCACCTGGTAGAAGGAGACGATCATCCCATGTCGCTTTCCATAGAGTAAAAACTCTTCCACAGCGCTAGCAAAATCTTCCTTCTTCCCAAAGGGGTCTCCCAAGACGATCAAATATCGGCGCTCTGGCCGATACATAATACACACTGTCCTAGTTGAGTTATAGAAAGCCATTTTATCTTGCATGAAATACAATTGAGTAAATTCATTGGTCGGATAGCTGGCGATGAAAGCTTGAAATTCCCGGAGGTCTGAAAGGCTTGGTACCCGGAAGTGGATCGGCTGATAGTAGGGCCAAATCCAAGCGTAGGCTAAGGCCAAGGTAAAGCTAGCTAGACCCATGACAAAAAAGACCATCCAAGAAAAGTCCATGATATGGGCCCAGAGGACGGCAAAGAAGAAAGCCACAAAGAAGGTTAACCAAGCCCGAAGGAGGGTGCGGGTAGGGCGAATTTTCAAGGATTTATTAAAGATCTTCGTAAAACGCAAGAAGAAGAGGAAAATAACGATTGGAACCGCCACCGAAATAAATTGATTATTTTCAGAATGGAGCATGAAGCCTGACAAAAGGCAGGAAATCAAGCCTCCCCACCAGCTCATCCGGCTCCTCGTTAATACTGCCCGACTCGATATTAAAAGAAGGATGATACAGGTCACATCCAACAAAAACCAAGTCGTCAGGAGCTCGGCCTGATATTGGCGGAAAAGACTTCCCTTAACAATAAAGTTCACATAGAAAATACCAAGGCCAAAGAGCAAAAGGATGCCAGACAAAATTTTCGAGACCAGGTCTTCGATGTGGGTCAGCTGAGCCGTCTTCTGACGGATCAGCTCATTAAGGTAGAGGCCTAAACCCAGGAGCCAGGGAAGAATATCATAGCCAATCCGAAAAAGGACTAAGGCAATGATGATGGACTCCCCTGAGACCCCCATGTTTTTCGCCAAAACTGCTGCGGAAACTTCAAAACTCCCAAGGCCACCAGGGATAAAGCTGACCACACCAACGAGGGATGAAAGAACGAAGATGGCCATCATAGGGATGTAGGGAGTATTTGGTTCTACGATATTAACCAACCAGGCAAAAAAGGCTGAGGCGGCAAACCAGTCAATGAGGGACAAGCCGAAGATGGCTGTTTTGTCCTTATTTGGGAAGCCGACGACGGGCAGGGCCCACTTTTTAAAGATCGTTTTCTCCAATTGCGGGGCAAAATAGTAGGCGGGTATGTATAAAAGACTGAGAGATAAAAGCCAGTAGAAGGGCGGCAGGGCAGGGCCCAGGACCAGGAGAGAGGGAAAGGCAAGAAAGGCAAGGCCCAGGGTATCCCCAAAGAGAGTAATCAGAGAAAAGTGCATGACCTTAGCCATATCGGGCTCATAGGGGCGGAGGAAGTCGGCCCGAATCTTGGTCCCGGAAAGCCCTGCAATATTGACAAAATTCGAAACGCCCTGGGCAGACATGGATAGGACGAACTGCCGGTGCAGGGGCATGGGAATTTCCATCATTTTGAGGGTATAGGGCTCGTAGAAGCAGTCTGCAATAAAGGCAATAAAGCCCACTACTAAGATGGATAGGCGGTCCCAGCCAGACAGGGTCTTGAAAATGCCAGTTAGATTTTTAATATCCAGGTTTCGTACGGCAATAATAGAAAAGACTAGAATACCAACAAAAAGGGCTGCCGAAAGAATTGACAAGAAATATTTTTTCAGGAAGGCCAACATAAGATCTCCTTGTGCCATGAATAAAGTGCGATGGATAAAGTGCGATGAATAAAGTCCTATGATGATTAGTTCATGCGGCTCATGCTCTGCCATTCTATCACAAATACCCTCGGCTGTCATCACGACTTATCATCTCAATCCAACCTTTTACTTGCAAGAAGAATCGTGCTAGGATGGCAGGGTCAATCAGTGCCTATCAGCGCTACTTGCACCTATCTTGTACCTAACTAAGGAGGAACTTATGAAATCCGATCGACCTTATCCCATGTTTATGGTCACCGCCAAGGGAGCTCGTTGGCTACAAACTGGCCACCCCTGGGTCTATGCCAATGATCTGCAAGATGAAGCACCTTCCTCTGCTCCTTCCTTAACAGAGGATTTGCCTGCAAATACTCCCGCCCCCCTATCCTCCTCCCCAGACGCCCCTGGGCTTGAAAATGGGAACCTGGTCGATGTCTTTTCTCCCAAGGGCTCGTATTTAGGCACCGGATTCTACAGTGCAGCCAGTAAAATCCGCATCCGCCTCCTCTCCCGGAATGCCAACGACCGCTTTGACGAGGCCTTCTGGCAAAGGCGTTTCCAGTACGCCTGGGATTATCGCCAACAGGTCCTCCCCTATGATCTAAAGGCTATCCGCCTCATCTTTGGCGAGGCCGACCAGCTGCCCGGTCTAACGGTGGATCGTTTCCAGGATGTTTTGGTAGCCCAATGCCTCTCTTATGGGATGGAAAAGCGCAAAGCCATGCTCTATCCCCTTCTGCTTGAAGTCTTACGGGCGAATGGCCAGGAGATTTCCGGGATCTATGAGCGTAATGACGACCCTCTCCGAGAGAAAGAAGGCTTGGAACAAGGAACGGGATGGTTTGTAGCAGGCGAGCAAAGAGAAGGCCCTGGAGGCCAGTTCGACCCACAGACAAGCCAGGATAACGAGCAGACCACACGGCATGGCGAGCGGACCACACGGCATAGCGAACAGACCACCCGAGTCATCGAAGAAAACGGTCTGTCCTTTTTGGTAGATTTTGCCCAAGGGCAAAAGACCGGCTATTTCCTCGATCAAAAACTCAATCGCCGCCGGGTTCAAGATTTGGCCCATGGCAAGAGGGTTTTGGACTGCTTTACCCATACCGGATCCTTCGCCCTCAACGCCTGTCGGGGCGGGGCCCTCTCCGTGGATGGCCTAGATATCTCCGCCAAGGCCCTGGCGACCGCTCAGGAAAACGCTCGACTCAACCAGCTAGAAAACAAGGTCTCATGGATTCAGGCGGATGCCTTTGAGTTTTTGACCCAAAAGGTCGCCGAAAAGGTCCACCCTTGGGATTTCATCATCCTCGACCCGCCCGCCTTCACGAAGTCACGGACAACCGTGGGCAAAGCCAGCCATGGCTACTATGAAATCAACCGTCTTGCCATGCAGCTCTTGCCCCGGGGTGGCTATCTGGCCACCTGTTCCTGCAGCCACTTCATGACGGCCGACCGCCTCCTCCAAGAACTGGGACGGGCAGCCCAGGCCCTCCACGTCTCCCTCAAACAAATTGAGGCTCGCCAGCAAAGCCCCGACCACCCCATCTTGCGCCAGGTACCTGAGACGGAATATTTGAAGTTTTATCTCTTTCAAATCGTATAAGAAAGGCTTATGCGATCTAATAAGAAAGGCTATGCGATCGTATAAGAATGGCTATTCAATCGTCAAAGAAAGGCTACGTGATGATCTACGAAAGGCTACGCAATCGTCTAAAATGGCTAAGCGCCCATATGTTGTAAAATGGCGTTACCGATCTCTCCTTCGATCGCTTTTAGCTCTTCTTCAGCCTGCTGGCGGGCAGCCCGTCCCTTTTGCTGGATCTCCATAGTCTCTTGGATGGTGGTCAGCAGATCTTGATTCACCTGTTTTAAAGTATCAATATCAACGATTCCTCTCTGCGTTTCGCGTGCGATATTAATCGAATTATCCTTCAAAAGAGCCGCATTTTGACGCAGCAAGTCATTGGTCGCATCGGTAATCTTCTTATTGACTTCAAGGACCTGCTTTTGATTATGCAAGCTAATGGCTATCACGATTTGATTTTTCCAAAGGGGCAGGGTATGCATAACGGCCGTCTGCACCTTATCCATCAGTAATTTATCATTATTTTGAATGAGACGAATCTGCGGGGCCGTTTGTAAACAGATCGTCCTGGATAGTTTCAGATTGTGAACCTTTTGCTCAAAACGATGAATGCTCTCCTCTAAATCTCGAACTTCTTGCATTTTCATAGGATCTTGACTGATTTCCGCATTTTGCCGAAGCTGAGGCAGGGTACTATCCCGGGCCTCTGTCAAAATTTCCTCCCCCGCTTCGATATAAAGGTTAAGCTGCTGAAAATAATCCAAATTTCGCTGATAAAGCGCATCAAATATTCCAATATCTTTTAAAAGCATGTTGGTAGCCTGGTCAAGTTGGGTTTCAATCTTGGCCAGCTGGCTTTCGACGGTCTGATAGCGCCCTAAAAATTTCTTCATAGTATTTTTCCATGGCAAAAAAGACCAAAAATCGTCTTGATCCAGGGAATCGACTTCCATGCTTTGTACGGCAACAGAAAGATTCACTAAGGCCGTTCCTACTGGGCCCGTATCCTTGGTCTTGACTTGGCTCAAGACATGTGAGGAAAAATCACTGAGTTGACGTTGGGCGGCCACCCCATAGGTGGCGACCGTTTGGCTATCGAAAAGATTGGTTGCCTCTTTAATTTCCGTCATTTTTTGTTGGTCTTCCTCAGTCAACACTAACTGGGTAGGGAGCTCGGTAGGAGACTGACTAGTGCGTTCGGTAGGGAATTGACTAGAGAGCTGGGTAGCGTGCTGACTAGGATCTTGTGTCGAGAGCTCTGAACCAAGCCTAAGCTCTTTCTCTGTTGAATAGGGGGTCTCTCCCTCGGTCTGTATAAGTTGATTGTTCTGTATAATTTGATTGTTCTGTATAAGCTGATTTTGATGATTCATAAATTCTTTCTCCTTTCCCAGCAACTCTACTCGAAGAGCTGGATTATTTGTGACATTGCTTTCACATCAGGCATGGATACCACTTTTTCAATTTCGGCAGGAATGCCGGCCAAGGGGAAGGTGGCTGCGGCTTCCTGGGCCCCCGTTAAAGAAGTTCGAAATCCATGTTGTTCCCAAGCAAGACGCTGAATATCCGGATCCTTCAGAGCAGCAATCAGCCGAGTGCCTTGATCATTCAGAGCAATCATCACATGACTTGACCAGATGGTTGGCTCAGGATATAAGACAATAAACTCTCCTTGTACCGCCTGCCAGGTCTGTGCATTCATTTTGGTAAATTCCAGCAGTTGGTTTTCATAACCGGCGGTGATGGTCTTATCTCCCATCCCATTACGCAAATACAGGGAAAAAAGGTCCGCAGAAGAAGTCGACATATAGCCAAGCTTAGCAAAGATCGCCTGAAGGTCCGGAGCAATACTCGGGACATCCTTGTCTTGCACCATCTTTTCCTTATGAAGAATCATGGCGACGAGACCAGCAAACATATTCCCTGAATTCGATTTAGAGGGATCCGTTGTATCAATCATCACATCCCCGTAAAGGGAGGGAAGGCCAATATCTGCCCAAGTCTTGTCCTTCAAAATGGCCTGGATCAACTTGGCGATATCCACATAATAGACATCCTGTTCCTTTCTCCCCATCCCAGCCTGAACCAGGGCATCGCCAACTTCCCGGTAGGAATAGAGGACGATAGGGGTGGTAAAAATCATCTCCTCCTGAAGAGGAGCTCCGTACTTTTCCGTATAAAGCTGGACGGGAGTTTCCGAAGAAGGCCAAAGAAAATCTTGTCCCGTTAGGTCTGCCTGGATCATATCAATCGATCCTGCCTTGCGAATATCTAAGTTGATCTGGTACCTGGAAGCTAAGAGGCGAACCACCTCCGGATCTTGTAAAAAGTTGATCTTTTCTCCCCCAACATAGCCATGCACCACGTCCGCTGGCTGATGCTTTTTCTGGTAAAATTGATAGCCGCCAACCAAGCCAAGTGCCAATACAAGCGTAACAATACCGATCCAAAAGGATAAATTCGATTTTTTCATATCTCAATCCCCTCTATTTTCAGATTGGCCTTCAACACCTCAATGTCCTGCTCCATATCCAAGAGGTCATTGGTCATCAGCTTTTCATATTGTCCCTCAAAGGCCTTACGTAAAATATCCAGGGCATGTTCCGTCTGGGCCCTCACCCGCTCCAGGTCCTTCGTCTGGATCCCAGTTTCTTGCAAACTGATATAGCGCTCTGCCAGCATTCTTGCTGTACTCAGATAATAAGTAAAGAAACGCCTTGCCTGGGTAATTTGACTTGGATGTTTCTGCAAATAATCCAAAATATGGGTTCCTATCTTATACAGGTCTTCCACATTTTCGCGCACCTTGCCTTCGTGAATTTCAGAACTAGCCCTCTGTAAGGCATCCATATCATCCTTAGCATCTAACAGCATGGTACGGAGGGCATCGCCCGCCGGAAGATCATCAATCACCAACTGACCAATCTTCATCCTAGGCCTGGTAAGCAAATAGGTCCCCGTATAGGCTAGAAGGCTCACCGCTCCGGCTATCCAGACCGGCCAGTGAAACAAAAAAAGGATCGCCATGGCACTGCCTAAGCCAGCCACTAGCCCAAGGATCGTCTGTTGGCGTGTTCCTTTTCTCACCCCTAGTTATACCCCCGCACGGCCCGAAAACTCTCTAACAGGTTCTTTCTCCCGTCAAACACTCTGGCATGGCTTGTTTCAGCCAGGGGCAAGAGTCCTTCCTCCTTGGCATCTCCAAACATGATGCCAAAAATAGGAATCTCCTGTCCCTCCTTGGCATAACGTGCCATAAATGCTTCCTGATAATTCTGATCCGTAGCCATCCCATCAGTCATAATCACAATAGCTGGAGAATAATCCGTCAAATCGATCTCCTTGAGGTCATTAAGGACTTTATCAAGGGCATGATAAAGGTTCGTCGTCCCCATCAGCCGCTGGGCGAGTAAGTCTTTGTAGAGGAGCTCTAGGTCCTCGCCACCCCCTTTTGCCTGGCCAACCTCCTCTACATCCGTTCCGAAGGCATAAAAACGATTGACTTCCTCCTTCGAAGCTTCTAAAAAATTCTCCTTTGCCTGGTCGGCTTTCATAAAAACGGGCAGCGCCTCCATCAGCTCTCGCATCCCGCTTCCCGCCATTGAACCGGAGTAATCCAACAGATAGCAGTTATAGGCTTTTTTCTTAAAATCTGTCTGATAGAGGGAAAAAGCTTCAAAAAGCACCTTTCTCGTCGGCATATTCATGGTTGAAAGCACCTGGTCTGTCCGAATCCCCCATTCTGGCCGAAAGATGTCGGGATCAGGCTTTTGAGCCACCAGACTCACCCGCCGCCCCGTCTTTTGAATCTTGTTCTGGGTCTCCTCTTTCAACAAATATTCCTGCAAGGCCAGGAATATTTCTTCTTTTTTTCCTTCTTCTCTTGTCATCCCATTTGCTGACACAAAGCCCAAGGGAGAATCTGCAATCGTGAGCCCATCTACCGGATAAACTGCATAGAGAGGCTCTCTTTGTGCAGCCTCTAAAGCTCGGTTGGTTTTCAGGATAAGGGTCTCGTAGTTCACCATAGCATCAAAGTCACCCTTTAAAAACAGGTCCACCAACCAATTCGACGACCCTGCCGAGCGCTCTACCCCTTTTAACAGATCTTGCACATCCTTGTGCAAATTCTCTTTATGCAAATCTTCCATGCTGATAGACGCAGGATGATCTAGTAAAGCATATAGAAAGCCAATATAGGCGGAAGCTCCAGAATTAGACTGAGTCGCCGACGTCATGGTAAACCTTAACTTTCCGGCCTGGATGGCAGTCAAAATATCCTTGACTGTGACTTGCTTATCCACAAATCCTAACTCTTCCGCCAAGCTTTTACGGATACCAAAGATCACAGGGGTCACAGAAATCGAAGATAGGTGCTTCACCCGGTGTTGATTATCCCCCACCGAGATCCAGAGACTTGAGGCCGGCCAGACGGCATCATATGGCACAACATCTTGTTCCAGAATATGCATAATATCCAGGGATCCTAGGTATTTTATGGCAATCGCCACATGGTGATCTTTCGTAAACTCTTCCAAAATTGCTTCAAGATCTTGGTTTTCCGATCCTGATACGAGGGTCAAAACAGGATCCTTAGGGGAGCCTAAGACGACGTTGTAGTCACCCGCCAGAGGAGCCGAAACGCCCCATTGATCTCCCACATCTCCTGTATTTGAGTTATTTGATTTATTCTGATTCTGATGATTGTCCTTATTCTGGTCATTTTCCTGGAGGATGGGTCCAAAGGATGTCTCTTTACTCGAACTAAGCTTGAGATGATGCTTCACTGGGCCAAGCCAAGCAACAAGGATGACAATGACCACGATATTGATCAGCCAAACCAGACGAAAGCGGGGCCGTGATGATGGAACATGCCCTCTAAAATCGGGCGATTTATTGGGAATCTGCATAATGTACCTCCCTCCTGACATTACTAGTACCTGGGGTTGCTAGTCCATGACACTGCTAGTTTCAGTCTAAAAGATAGGCTCTTAGCCTGCAACAGATTCAGATCAAGCCATTGTAAAGATAATATTAAGTCTATCATGCAAACTTCAATCCTTGCATTCTCTTTAAAATAGAAGTAGAATGAGCGCCGCTATGGAATGATTTAGAATGAGTATTAAATTGGAAGGAGTCATATGTTAACCTCTTTAGCTTTTATTTTTCTCCTTGGCCTTTCGATGGCAGCCCTTGGCCAAATGTTAAAACTGCCCAGAATCGTAGGAATGTTACTGACTGGGATCGTCCTTGGCCCCTACGCCTTGAACCTCTTAGATCCGACCATTTTAAAAATTTCGCCTGATCTCCGTGAAATGGCCCTGATTGTCATCCTCATCGAGGCAGGCCTTTCTTTAAACTTAGCAGACCTCAAAAAAATCGGGACCATCGCCGTCCTGATGTCCACCGTCCCAGCCGCTTTTGAAATCTTAGGCTATGTAGTCTTTGCCCCTATGCTCTTGGGCGTCTCCTACATCGATGCCGCTGTCATGGGCGCTGTGCTCGGTGCCGTGTCCCCGGCTGTCGTCGTCCCCCGGATGATTAAACTCCTAGATGAAGGCTACGGGGCAGAAAAGAGCATTCCTCAACTCATTGTCGCCGGTTCATCCTGCGATGACCTCGTTGTCATTGTCCTGTTTACAACTTTCGTGAGCATTTCTAGAGGTGGATCTGTCAATTGGATGGAGTTTGCAAATATTCCCATCTCCATTGTCCTAGGCATCGCTATTGGTGGAATATTTGGTTACGCCCTTTCGACTTTCTTTGAGACCGCCTATTCCCACCAACATTTGGTCCAGAACAGTATGAAAGTGATTATTGTCCTTGGCGTTTCCTTCTTATTGATGGCCATTGAAACAGCCCTAAAAAATTACGTCGCTATGTCTGGCCTCTTGGCTGTCGTCAGTATGGCCTGTGTCATTAAAATGAAAACCGACCATCAGGTTACCCAGCGTCTGTCTGAAAAATTTAGCA
Organism: uncultured Clostridia bacterium; assembly: GCA_937922005.1. Taxonomy (GTDB): domain Bacteria; phylum Bacillota; class Clostridia; order Saccharofermentanales; family DTU023; genus CAKZWV01. The sequence goes on from CAKZWV010000024.1 coordinate 34,162, forward strand.
GGCTTTGGATTGCTACAGAGGTTCTTCTCTTTGTTTTAGTAGGATCAACCGTGGATATACATTACATGATGTACTCGGGTCTTTCAGCCATTTTTGTCGTCATTATGGCCTTACTTTTCCGTTCCGTTGGCGTTCTCCTTTGCCTCGTGAAATCCCCTTTAACGATGAAAGAGCGAATCTTTTGTATCATCGCCTACCTCCCCAAGGCAACTGTCCAAGCCGCTATCGGCTCCGTCCCCTTGAGCTTAGGCATGCCCTGTGGCAAGGTAGTCTTGTCCGTGGCCGTCTTAGGAATTTTAATCACAGCCCCACTGGGTGCCCTAGGGATCGACGCCAGCTATAAGAAACTTCTCACCACGTCCTTCCCCAACTATTCTGGAACCATCAATACCAAGAAAAAGAAGGATAAGGCCCCTAAAGAGCTACAAGCCAATTAAGTCCCGCCCGCAACAACCCGAGTCCCCCACCCCTGTTCTCCCCAGTGGATCGCCCTCCTTGTTGAAAGACGAAGGGCGTAAGCCAAATGCCGCAAGCTGAAGGCCACAAACAAAATGCCGAAAGACAGAAAGTGTGCTATAATTAGGCTCTCTGGCCTAAAACAAACAGGCAAGAAGACACAAGCCTGGGCCAGCAACGCTGACAATCACGAGGAGAATTAGGATGAACAAATCAACCAAGGCCGTCTCATCTGGTACGGCTGCTAAGAGTGAAAGAGGAGCCTTTACGGGCTCCTTTGGGTTTTTGATGACCGCCATTGGCTCTGCCATTGGCATAGGAAACCTTTGGAAGTTTCCCTACGTCACAGGGCAAAATGGAGGGGGAAGTTTTGTATTAATTTACTTTTTTATCACCCTCACGATCGGCGTCATCGCCATTTTGGGGGAGTTGACGATTGGTCGCCATTGCAAACTCAACCCGGTTGGGGCCTACCGGAGCCTCAGTAAAAAATTTACCTTTGTCGGAGTTATCGGTGAGTCTATCGCCTTTTTGATCCTCACTTACTACAACATCATTGGCGGCTGGGTCTTAAAATACACCGTCGCCTATAGTTTAGGCCAAGGATCGAAGATTGCAGCAGATCCGGCTGGCTATTTCCAAACCTTTATTGGTCGCCCGGTGGAGCCCCTCCTCTGGACCATCGTTTTCATTGCCCTCAATTACTTTATTTTGATCCACAAGGTCTCAGATGGCCTAGAGCTGGCCAACAAGATCATGATGCCCATGCTTTTTATCTTTTTACTGATCATGGTTATCCGGTCCGTCACCCTCCCCAACGCTATGGCAGGGATTGCTTTCTACCTCACTCCAGACTTTTCCAAAGTTACTTTTTCGACTGTAACCGCTGCTTTAGGCCAGGTTTTCTTTTCGATGAGCATCGGCATGGGAATTATGATCACCTATGGGTCCTATTTAGATGATCAAGCAGATATCAAAAAGCTTTCCATTCAGATTCCTGTTTTGGGCTTGGTATCTGCTTTTTTATGTGGTTTGGCCATTTTGCCAGCCGTCTTTGCCTTTGACCTCTCCCCAGCCCAGGGGCCTGGACTCATCTTTGTGACTCTCCCCCACGTCTTTGAGGCCATGCCAGCCGGTGGATTATTTGCTGTATTATTTTTCTTTTTAATCTTCTTTGCCGCCATTTCCTCGTCACTTTCCCTCTTTGAAGTGCCCATTGCCTACTGTGTTGATGAATTTCACTGGTCTCGGAAGAAAACAGCTAGTATTCTGGCGATCATGATGTTTTTATGCAGCATTCCGGAAGCTCTGTCGTTCAATATTTTTACTGCGAAATTCTTTGGTATGTCCTGCTTTGATTTCATTAGCTATCTCGCTGAGAGCCTCCTGATGCCCCTGTGCGGCTTTTTGATGTTTGTGATCTTAGGCTACCTCTGGGAGCCGGAGACCCAGTTTGCGGAAATCGAAAAAGGCGGAACTCATTTTGGCGCAAAGAACTACTACCGGATCATGGTCCGTTACTTGGCCCCCCTCTCCATTGCGATTATTTGGCTGAATTCATCAGGGATTTTAAAATTATTCCAGAAATAGTCATGCCCTTATCTTTCTCAGTCCGAACCCGACTTTTGACCATTTGGCTTTGCCTGGCCTGCCTGAGTAGTCTCTTATTCATGGCCAGCTGTCAAGCCCAACTGCCTCAGGGTACTCGGGGAGATCAGGGAGTTCAGCAGCCTAAGGGGGCTCAGGAATCGCTACAAACTAAAGAAATTCAGCAGGCGCAGCAGCCTAAGGAGGATTTTTCTATGGCTTTATCTTATCTAAAGACCACCCAAGACCCCCAAGTGATTTATCTTGCCGGAGGCTGTTTTTGGGGAATGGAAGCTTATTTTAAACAGATTCCCGGTGTGCTCCAGACCCAGGTTGGCTATGCCAATGGGACCACGGATGACACGACCTATGAGCGGGTCCCCGTAACCGACCACGCCGAAACGGTCGAATTGACCTACGACGCCTACCATCTTTCTTTGCCAGAAATCTTAGCCCACTACTTAAGGGTAGTCGACCCCCTCTCCCTCAACCGCCAGGGGAATGACCAGGGCCGCCAATACCGGACGGGAATCTACTACTTGCCCGACACCCCAGCCGAAAGCATCTCCCTCATCAAGGACATTTTAGACCAGACCGCAGAGAAACTCGGGCAATCTGTGGCTATTGAACTCGCACCCTTAGAGAACTTTGTGTTGGCGGAAGACTACCACCAGGATTATTTGGAGAAGAATCCCAGAGGATACTGCCATGTGGACCTCTCTTTGGTAGATAAGCCTTTGGATCCCAAGTGGGCCAACTATAAGAAGCCCGACCAGGAGACTCTCCGCCAACAGCTGACCCCTGACCAGTACGCCATCACCCAGGAAGAGGGTACGGATCCCCCTTTCTCACATCCCTATGACAAACTCGATGAACCTGGAATTTACGTTGATATCGTCTCGGGAGAGCCGCTTTTCTCATCTAGGGACAAATTCGACGGAGGCTGCGGCTGGCCCTCCTTCTCAAGGCCCATTCGCTCACAAAATGTCCATTACAAGGTCGACCACCGCCTGCCCGGAATGGACCGGGTGGAGGTCAAATCCCAGGCGGCCCAGTCCCATCTCGGCCACGTCTTCGATGACGGGCCTAGCGAGAAAGGACAGCTCCGTTACTGCATCGATGGGTCGGCCCTCCGCTTTATCCCCCTGTCAAAAATGAAAGAAGAGGGCTACGAAGCCTATATTGCCGACGTAACCCCCTAAAATCAACAGAAAAACCACACAACTGACTAGCAGGTCGGCTGTGTGGTTTTTTGATGTATTTCATAGATCACGCTATGCCATCTAGGGTGGATATTAAAGTTATTCCTCCTCTTTCGGCTCTTCCAGACCTTCCGGGCCTTTCGAATCTTCCTGAATGAGATGGCCCTTAGCAATATGCTCTTGGAGGATCTCATCGGTCACCGCATAGAGGGTCGGAGAGCCCGGCTTGGTCTGGCTTTGCCGCCGATAAACATCGGCAGCGTGGACCTGGTGACTCACCCAATCGCCCCCATCATTGCTGTGATTTAAGAGCAAGGGCTGGAAATTATCCATAGCCCTGGCAAATTTTGCTTCTGGGGTCTCTTGCGCCTCAAATTCCTCAAATAATCCCTTAAACATTTGGGCTTGGTCATCTGGCAGCATGGAGAAGAGGTCTTCTTTGGCCTTTTCTTCCCGCTCTTTTTGAGTGGCCAAGCCCTCTTTGTCGTAGGCGTAGGTATCGCCCGCCTCAATTTCCACCAAATCGTGGGTCAGACAAAGGAGGATCACCCGCAAGAGGTCGACTGGTTCCTTCGAGTATTCTTGAAGGATGTAGGCCATAACTGCCATGTGCCAGGCGTGTTCGGCGTCATTTTCCTGGCGACCGTGATTGGTCAGATGGGTCTGGCGGAAGACATTTTTTTCTTCGTCCAGTTTGAGGATAAAGGACATTTGCCGGGCAAAACGATCCCCCAAGGCCTCGATCGCCGAAGGCTGGGGCTCGGCCCCTGGGCTGGCCTCGTCTTTCGTGGCATTTTCCACACTCGCAGCCTCTTCGCTGGTCGGAAGGCTGGGGGCTCCTGCTACCAGGGCCGCTGGGCTGGAGGCCTCAGGGAGGGTCTTTCCAGGCCAAAACATAATCTTACTGTCGTGTTGGGCCGCCAATTGGCGTTTCATATCTTCATAGCCCAGGCGGATGTTTTCCTTAGCCACCTCCGGCGAAAAGCGGATCATTTCAGGCAAGTCCTTTTCGGGATGGATGAAGAGATAGCGGGCATCCTTCAGGTAGGGCTGATAGCGGAGACGATCCGGGAACAGGCCGATGACGACAATTTTCTCCGCCAAATCCTCCACCATCGACGTAGGAACATTTTCATAGGCAGCTCCATCGACGTAAATATCGCCCCCCAGGGGTTCCATCTTGAAAATAGGTAGGTAGCTAGAAGCCAGAACGTAATCTCGGGCAGTGCCCGGAGGCATCTCATCAATGAAAATCTGAACGGGCTGACGCTTGCTCAAATTGACCGTACAGACCCCAAGTTTCGAAGAAGAGGCCCGAAGTTTATCTTCGTCAATGTAGGTAGCAAAAAGCTCCTTTAGAGGGGTAATATCGAGGCCTTTTTTCGAAAAGATCTGGCGGATCAGATCGGCTCCCTTGGAGAGATTGGCTAGGCTCAGTCCCCCATCGAGGAGTTTTTCCACCTCTTCTTGGTCGATATCATCGCCAACAATCCGAGACATATTGGAGGTTAGCCAGATCTCGTCCATCAGCTCGTCATCGCCCTGGGCAATCATGGCCCCATTGATGGATCCGATGGAAGTTCCAACCACATAATCAAAGTGGAAGCCTGCCTCTTTCAGAGCCCGATAAGCTCCGGCTTGGTAGGATCCCTTGGCACCGCCCCCCTCTAAGACTAAGGCCATCTTGCCTTGGCGGGCGGCTTTTTTTCGCTCTTCTTCCTCCCGTTCCTTCGCTAATTTTTCAGGAATGGCCGACAAAAGCTGGCCCGGTCCCGTTAAAGGCAGGGTCTTCACGATGTTTTCTTGAAGGCTTTCTGTAAAATTTTGATATTTTTGCCCCACCTTGGTCAGGCGATCTTGCACGGTCACCCTTTGCTCTTCCGGACTTTGCTCCGTAAACTTTTCCAAAGTTTCCTGCAAAGCAGTTGCTTTTTCCTTGATTGCCGCCGGAATTTCTTTGAGGTTGTCTAGAATGCCCCCCTCAGACTCATCAGGAGCCTGGGAGGCAGCTGAGCCTTGGACTATGCCTAAACTCTGGGAGGCAGCTGAATCCTGCGCCACTTCTAAACTCTGAGAGGTCGCTGGAGCCTGAGTTGCTTCTAAACTCGGAGAGGCTATTGGATCCTGGACTCCTCCTGGGATCATGGCGGAAGTTGGGTTAGGAAGGGAAGAAGGATTAAGGGCGGAAGCGGGATTATTTGCAGCATTGAATTTACGATTGAAGAACATAATGATTTACCCCACGAAAATAGTTGATTAGTTTGCCTTATTTGGATTCATCTTGTAGGCAAAGAAAATAGTAACTAACTGGCCGAAGCCCATTAAAAGAAGGAGGATCAAGGCAGGAGCATAGGACTGGGCGGCATCATAGATAAAGCCTATGGCGGCGGTCCCCACAGCGTTTGCCAGGGTTGCCGTCAACGAGGCAGGCGGAAAGGCCTTACTGTAGTTTTCCGACCCAAAAAGGTCCTGGGTAAAGGTAACCACGCCAACTGTTGGCAAGGCAAAACAAAAGCCACAGGCACCTGCGCCAAGCATGAGGACCCATAATTGAGGGACAAAGAAAGCCAGGATGGAAAGAGTAACCAGGGACACAATGCCCAGCAAGGTCTTCTTCGCCCCGATCTTGTCGACGAGGGCCCCAACAAGGACCTTGCCCAGAGTATTCATCACCATACTTGCGGAAAGCATGAAGGCTCCAGCGGCTGCGATTTGGTAGAATTTTGCGATCCCCACGTAGTGCTGGGGAAGGGCCGAAACAAAACCCGCCAAAAAACCATAGATGAGCAACATGGCATAGACAAAGGGGGTGATGACTTTGGAAGAGCCTGTACTGGCTGCCGCTTTTTGTGCTCCGGCTTGGATATCCAGGGTCGCAGCCCCATAGGCCACCATCCCCTTTTCGCCTGGAGTTAGGGTAATGGGAGCAAGGAGGGCCGGAAGGTTGAAGGCTAGCATGACGAAAGCCTCTACCATATAGGCTGTCCGCCAGCCATGCGAGGCAATGACTCCGGAAAGGATGGGTGAAAGGACAGCCCCAACGAGACCACTGATTCCAATGGCAATACTAGTCATAATGGCCTTGCGTTTCACATACCAGTTGTTGATAAGGATTGTCACAAGAACCATGCCAATGAGACCAGCACCAGCTCCCCGAATGGCATTCCAGAGATAAATCTGCCCCATGGAAGAAGCCCGGGCCAAGAGGATACTCGGGACCACTTCAGCCAAGGTCCCTGCAATAACAAGGGGTTTTAGGCCGATTTTTTTCAGAAGAGTGGGTACCAAGAGTCCTACGACCGCCTGGCAAATATTCGTCAGGGTCAGCGTAAAGGCTGCTGCCCCTTGACCTACCTGAAAATCAGCACTCAAAGGCTGAAAAAATAATCCAGAGATGTTGATTAAAACGCCAAAGCAGCTTGAAATGAGCCCGCAGGCCATAATCACAACAAGGGTATAATAGACCTTGTGGGGCTGTCCCTGGGAAGAAGCCAGGGATGAGGGATTTGCTTGACTTTGGGTGGACGGTGATTTCGTCATAAGGAGTCCTCCTTCTATGTTCAGCGACACTAAGAGCGGTACTATAGCTAGGCAACCGCATCTAAGCAAGCTCATCTAGGCAACCGCATCTCGGCTCAGCGACCGAACGTGGGACTATTTTACGTGATTTCTAGTTTTTTGTCAGGAGGAAGGCAGGCAAGAGAGTGATCAGGCAATGAACAGGCACTTAGGTTACGGCTAGGTGCTTTAGCTTCAGCCAGGCACTCAGGCTTCTGCCAAGCGGAGAAAGGCCTCTTGGAAGCTACGAAAGGCTGTTGGGACCGGGTAGCGCTCTAGGAGATCAGCTGGAGAAGCCCAAAGGAGTGGGGCCGTCTCTTGCCTAGGAGGGGTCAGTTTCTGGGCCAGCAAGGCGACCTGATCGATAGATGGTTGCCTGGTGCAGGGGGCAGCAAAGCCCGTCATCGCCCACTCCCGGTGGGTAAAGATATGGCGGTGGGCAGCTAGGGCCTCCAGGGATCCCAGGGGCCAAAACTGACTTTCGTGAGCCTCTGCGTGGCCAAGCGGGGACTTCAAAGGATCGATGGGGGCGGGCAGCCCGTAAAAAAACCGCTGGACCTCCTCCTTTGTTAGGGATCCAGGCAGGTAGGGAAATTCATATAGGTTACTTAAGAGGCCTCTGGGAGGACGTCTCCGTACGAGAACCCGGTCCTCCCAGGTCAAGAGGAGGACGGTCAAGGCTTCCTTCTGCCGAGGGGCCTTGGGCGTGCGCACCGGTAGGTCCTGGGCGCAAGACGCCTGTCGCCCCTGGCAGGCCTGGGCCCAAGGACAGGCCTCACAAAGAGGAAGGCCATTGGGAAGACAGAGCAGAGATCCTAGGTCCATGAGGGCCTGGTTGAGATCGCCAGGATGAGGGCTGGTAGCGGGAGAATTTGTAGCATTGAAACGCTTCGTATCGCTGGTGATATCGCCGGAAAGGCTAAGATCACGGGAATAAGGCCTAGCGGCAGAAGGAATTGTGGCAAAAAGATGAACAAAAAAATTTTCTGCCGCCTTCCGCCCCTCCTTGCTATCAATTGGTCGATCGTCATTAGCCATCCGGGCATAAATCCGCAAGAGATTGCCATCAATCGCAGGCACCGCCTCTCCAAAAGCCATGGAGGCGATGGCAGCAGCTGTATAAGGTCCGATCCCCGGCAGGGCCTGGAGCCCCTTTGCCGTCCTAGGAAAGTCCCCCTGGTACTCATCCACCAAGATCTGAGCTGCTTGGTGGAGCTGGCGGGCCCGGCGATAATAGCCTAGCCCCTCCCAAACCTTCAAAACCTCCTCCTCACGGGCACGGGCAAGATCGCTCACGCTGGGGAATATTTGGAGAAAATTCAGAAAATACTCCCTCACTGTCTCCACCCGAGTCTGCTGAAGCATGATCTCAGAAAGCCAAATGGGGTAAGGGTCTGTGGTGTGCCGCCAGGGTAGATCCCGCTTATGGAGGTCATACCAGGACAGAAGAGCCGTGGTAAGCGCTTGGGGATCAAAATTTCTAAATGACATGAAAAAACCTTTCTAGGGCACGTGGGCGCTGCCCTGGTCCCATCCTAAGGTTTTTTCTTGACAAAAGCCTTAAGGCAAGGTTACAGGAAAGTAAATCCAAGATTTGATGGAGGGCATGGCCTAGGGCATCGCCTATAATGGAGGAAAGTGGGCGATTCGGCTCGCCCAAGGGTACGACAGGGGATCGCAATCGCCCCCGCCCAGGCCAAGGAGGTTACCATGACACCATTTCACTTTGATCAGCCATCTCAAATAACCCGGATTTCAGCACAGCCAGCACAGGCAGTACAACCCGCACAGGCAGCTGTCTTGGATCGCAAATCAGCCAACAAGACAAGGTCAGTGAGCCTAGCCCGCAGAAAGCTTTGGGCACTGGGGCTGGGACTTTTGCTCCTACCTCTAGCAACCGGCCTTAGCGCTTGCCGGCCTAAAACAAAGAATCCTTCTCTGACCCCCATGGAACCTCCAACCGTAAGCGGCGAAAGGACCTCAGAGGAGGCTTCTACAGAGGCCAAAGAGGATGAAAAGGCCAGCCACGACCTAGAAAAGGCCAGCCAAGAAGGGACCGATACCAACGGGGATGCGACTGGAGAGACCAAGGGCGATGCAAGTGGGGAAGACAGCTCCCTTGCCAGCAGCGAGCTGACGGAGCGGACCCTGGCCCGCCAAGAGGGTGCCAATGGAGCCGATTTCAAGAGCCTGGTCGATCTTACAAAGGGGACTCGCGAGTTATCTGTCGAGGAGCTCCAAGTCAAAATAGACCAAGTCCCCAGCTCTTACGTCGGAGGGCCTGGTGAGCCCTTTGCCCCACAAAATACGGGAGATGGGTCCCAAAGCGGCCTGGTCCGCCTCCCCCTCAGCTTTGAAATGACCAATACCGGCTCTTTCCCCTTGGTCCGCTTCGTCCAGGTTGTGGAAGTCGTCGATCCGACGACCAATCAGAGCAAAACCTATACCCTTTACAGCACGACGAGCATTTTGCCGGGGGAAAAGTCCCTAAGCATCATGACTCCCGAGGCCTCTAGCGTGGTCGTCCGGGGCCCCGAGGACATCCACACCAAGGAGATCCGCTACACCTACTACGATCGGGACCGCCAGAGCCTCACCGATGTGACCTACGACCCCAACACCCAGACCTATACCAAAAAGCAGGAACAGGCCTTAAAGGATCGTTTGCCCAATCCCGCTGTGGCCGCTTCGGACCTCCCCGTGACCCACCTGAGCACGGACCTCGTCCCAGAGCTCCCGGGCTACGCTGCCGTCAGCTTTACGGTCACCAACGCCAGCTCATCTCCAGTCCCCCTCTTTATGGGCACCTTCCTGAACCGTAAAACGCAACAAATAATCCAAGCCGGGACTTATCAGATGGTCGCTCCCGGGGCGGTTTCTGAGCCTTTCCAGGTCACCATTCCCGCCACCTGCGATGCGGCTGACCTGATCCTCCTCTCCACCGTCTATCGCTACATGGATGGCCAGGGTACCCACCAAGTCTGCTTTGACGACCGGGTGGGGATCCCCATCGATATCATGACCGTCCCGCAATAGAGCCTCGATTATGGAGCGACGGTGAAAGAGTCCCCGGGATGGGCATTGGGCCAAAAATGCGAGGGCGGGAGTATTTGTGGAGGAAGGGTGGCAAGAAAGTGTTTTTGAACCTGGTTCTCGCCGAAGTTATGCATGGCACCGAAGTGCTCGCAGGTGATGTGCTCCAGGAGGTAGGCTGCCCCCTTCGTGGCCCGGTCGCCAAGCCGCTCATCGACAGGAAAAAGACATAGGGTCAGTGGCACACCCGCAATGTGGCGGGCCAGCTGACGAATGATAGCCCGGAAGGATTTTTCCATCTCCGGGCTATTTTCTTCCTGAAAGTCCCAGTCGTTGAGGTCGCCCGCATGGAAAAAAAGGCCCTCCGGGGTCGTTAAAAGATAAGAATTACCGACATCTGTCGACGGGAAGGCTTGAATCTGCTGGATTGACGTCCCTTGCAGGAAGGCGGGCAGGCCCTCCTCCCCAGGACGCAGGACATAGACTTTTCGGTCGGGCTGGGCAGCCCAAGCATAGGCCCGGTGGGGGGAGCGAGGGGCGGAGGCTGGGAGGGAATCTGTCTCTTCGTTCTCCTTGATCAACTGACGCTTGAGATGGATCCGACTGGTGTTATCTATGATATAAAAGGTCGGAAGGGAACGTTTGAAGTCAAAGATCTCCGGATTCAGGTGATCTGGATGGAAGTGAGAAACTAGAAAAACCAGGGGACGGGGGTCTTCCCGATACTGAGGAAGGATCCCCGCTGGATCGATATAGTAGTCGAAGACCAGGATCAGGTCCGGAAACTCGAGTAAAAAGCCGCTATGGCCTAGAAATGTAACTTTGATATCCCGCAAATCTCGAAGTTCTTCATCTGAATAAGTGATCAGGTCTTTGTCCATTAGATTCCATACTCTTTCTTTATAATTATATCCACTTTACTTACTAAATGTATTCTGCCAGCCAGAATGGAATCATAAGCCTTCAGTAGGTCAGCATTCCGTTCTTCTTTAGTGCGTTCATTAACGGAGAGAGGTTTGCTTAGCTGTATTTGCCATTAAAATCACCTCTTTGTTTTGATAGTCATAGCATAACAGGGAGAAAGGAAACTCGTCAAGCAGTTGGCACATATCAGCAAGCGCCAAGATGTTCCCTAAATATAACTTACTCTAAGATACTTAACGCCACTGCTTTTACGCTCACCATTACCTCAATCCATGACAACTCCCCAACAAAAAAAGAATCCTTTTTAAAACGCTCCCATTGCTTCTTCATGGTTGGATCCGTTTCTATAACTAAAAGGATACTCTTACATGTAGGAATCTGAATCGTGCTCTTCCGCCTATTGCTTGTGGCAAGGAAGGCTTTTTTCAATATCGCACTGTCAAAGGACTTGTGATTATTGATCATATGGATATCATAAAAATCACGCATCCGTGTATTTGTGATTCCACGCACCATAATTGTCTCTAACTTTTCAGCAAGAAGAGTTTCTAGATTGTATGTCCAGAGAGAAATGGCTCGTTCCTCGAACATTAAATCATACGAATATTCCACAGCATTCGGCGTGATAATGTCACCGGTAGAAATATCAATCTTAATCGCTTGGCGTAGGTTATCCAAAGAAGCCTCCAGCCAAAACCTTATGCCTGGATAATCATGTTCTTCCATGATATCTGTTACCTTCGTGATTTTAAATTGAACACCGTCCGGGATATCTATCGTAATTATGTCCTCCACGATTCTAACAGCATTATCTTTCGATAAAGTCAGAGATTTTACTGTCGTATCGATATCCATCGTTGCTCGCATATCAAGCCCAATAATAGATGCAACTAACATACCACCCTTCAGGATAAAATTATTCCGATACGGTGAGAGAGCAACTCTTTCCAGATACCGCTCCATAATAAAATTACGGATTAGTGTCTGTGCTTTCTGGCTATCGCCGCCGGACAGGATTCGGACTTTTGCTTTCAACTGCATAGCAGTTTTAATCATAACATCACCTCCGTATAGGTCCTGATGGTAGACTCGAGTTGGAATACTTGTGCGTATTCCATAAGATGGTGTAAGTTTTTACAAGGATCGGCCATATATTCCCTCATGGCATACTGAAAAATCTGAATGTCCATCGTATCTTTGTAACGGATGATGTCACAAATTGTCCGTTCCTTATTATAGGCCCGCACTGTATTGCCAAAGCTCGTCTGAACATCCACCATGCCCAGATGATAGACGTCCGGCTTCACCTGATAAACCCGGATGCCTTGGCGGCGCAGATGAGAGGCATTGTATCCGGCTCGCACTGTGAGGCTCGTGATATTGGGCTCCCGCTCCATGAGACCATGGAGCATCAGTGCCGTTTCATGTGAGAAAACAATCCGCCTATTGGAAAGGCAAAGTAGATAGAGGTCATCTGGCCAGGCATCCTCGGCCAGATAGATACCTCGGGCGACCCGCTCCATCTTATGCTGGCTGACGTAGGCTGCCAGAGTCGGTTTAGAAATACCGGCATCAAGCACCTGGGAGGTACATAAGTAGCCATTTCCTTCTGCCAAGAGCTTATCTAAACAGTCAAATCGAGTCATCACATTACCTTACTTTCTCGCTCTAGATTATATATATTAAGAGCGAAAAAGTAAAGTCAAGACAACAGGGTCACTCATTTTGTGGCTCTCGATCAAGATCGAGATCAGACTTCAAAGATATCGTAGGCTGTGGTACGATTCCTCTGTTTTTGCATGATGTCGACCCTCTCCTCAAAATCGGTATAGCAGGCCAGGATTATTTGCAAGAGGTAGGAAATAAAGGGGGTTGGATCATTGTTTCCTTCGTGCCAATGGAGGCCTGCTGCCTCCAGCGCCTCATAATATCGGTCTTGTGTCTTTTCAATCGCCCTTTCTATGCTGATATATTTCCCGATCAGATAAGCGTTCTGAGACAAAAGAAGCAGGGTAAGCAGCCTGCTCATCCTTCCATTTCCATCATTAAATGGATGGATACAAAGGAAATCACAAATAAATACTGGCATTAGAATAAGCGGGTCAACCTGCTCCTGGGCAAGCGCTCGCTCATAGGTCTGACAAATATTCTCCACCGCAGTCAGAGTTTCTATGGGGCTGAGGGGGGTAAACCTGGTTAGCTGAGTGCCGTCTGTCTGGGTCTCAATAATACCGAAAAGATCTCATAAGCCTCCTTTCGTCCAAGCAGGACACTCATCGTCCAAATTGTATACCTTTTTGGACGATTGTTCAAAGACTTGGACGAAAAATTTGGACGAAAAAGGCAGTCGTTTCCATTTTGGAAACAACTGCCGCTGATGTAAAGATCATCTTGTGAGATAGTATAACTGAGGTGCGATTCTCGCAATCAGATAAAATTATCCTCTACATATTAACTTTTGCCAGCTCCTGCCCGCTCTGGCAAGCTCCTGCCAGCGCCTGCCAGCTTCTGCCAGCCGCCTTTTGTTCGCTCCCCTTATTCCTAATTATTCCAAAGTCAACAATAGGGCCATTTTAAACTGCTTCGTCGCTTGGACCGTATGCAAGCCCCCCTTGGCAAAATGGAAATTTTCACCAGCTTGAATTGGATGTTCTTTCCCCTCATAGCCTATGACAGCCTCGCCGTCCAGGGCAAAGACCAGAGCTTCCCCTGGGGCAGCGTGTTCGGTCAGTCCCGTTCCTTCATCAAAGGCCATCACCACAAATTTCATTTTGTCATTATGGACCACATCCATATTGACAATCCGATCCTTGGCATAGGGTACCAAGTCAGCCAGCTTAAAGACTTCTCCTGCCTTGATTACTTCGTTCATGATATCTTCCCTTCTAATTATTATTTCTGTATAGATTGCCCCCTCCGCACTTCTCATGCCTAACGGGACATCTATAGCGGTCACCATGCTATCTCCATAGTACATGGTTTTGCAAAAATCGACCTTTTTATAACTACTGATCTTGTTGCAACTACTGGTCTTGATACAACTACTAGTCTTGCTATGCGCTCCGGCCTCTGGATAAATATCGTCCGTCCCAGTCTCCGTCCTTATCTCCGCACCAGTCCCAGTCTCCGTCCCAGTCATAGCCTTCTCTTTAGAATCATCATCCGTCCAAGAAGACCCGTCCTGCCCGTAAACTTCTAGGCTGCCTTCTGCTAGGATCAAAAGCTTATGATAAGGATGGATTTCTGGACTAATGTCAGTCTGGGGGGCTAGCGAGAAATAAGTTATATCATTAGCTCCTCTCAAGACCGTCTTCGAGATCGTACAAGCCTCAATGGGTGGATTATCTTGGGCGATGGAGAAAACTTCTCCTATTTTTTCATTCATAGTACTTATCATCATCTTCTTCCCGCCTTTCATCAGCTCGGTCTTAGAATCTAAAGAAATCGATATTAGAATCTAAAGTAGCATGATTAGCACAATTCTTTTTCCTTACCCTACCAATTCTTTCAAATCTTCCTCTACCGTCGTGATGCCAGCTATGCCAAAATTCTCCACCAAGACTTTCGCCACATTAGGAGAAAGGAAGGCCGGCAAGGTAGGGCCCAGATGAATATTTTTCACGCCAAGATAAAGGAGGGCCAAAAGAACAATAACAGCTTTTTGTTCATACCAGGCAATATTAAAGGCCAAGGGTAGGTCATTGATATCCTCCAAACCGAAAATCTCTTTGAGTTTCAAAGCGATCAAGGCCAAAGAATAAGAGTCATTGCACTGTCCTGCATCCAGGACTCGGGGAATCCCGCCAATATCGCCTAGATCCAGTTTGTTGTAGCGATACTTCGCACAACCCGCCGTCAAAATTACTACATCTTTGGGCAGCTGCTTAGCAAATTCCGTATAATACCCTCTGGACGGCATCCTCCCGTCACAGCCAGCCATCACGACAAATTTGCGAATAGCCCCAGACTTGACAGCCTCTACGATTTTATCCGCCAGGGCAAAGACCTGCTCATGGGCAAATCCTCCCGTAATCCTCCCCGTCTCAATCTCACTTGGAGGAGGACATTTTTTAGCTTGGTCGATGATCAGAGAAAAGTCTTTTTCTTCACCATAGCCGCCGTCGATATGCTTACAGCCTGGGAATCCCGCTGCCCCCGTGGTCCATAGGCGATCCTGATAAGAGGCTTTGGGGGGCACAACACAGTTGGTCGTCATCAGGATGGGCCCATGGAAAGCTTCAAATTCTTCCTTCTGTTTCCACCAGGCGTTGCCGTAGTTACCAGCAAAATGTGGATATTTCTTGAAAGCCGGATAATAGTGGGCAGGGAGCATTTCCGAGTGAGTGTAGACATCCACACCAGTTCCTGCGGTCTGTTCCAAAAGCATCTCCAAATCACGAAGATCATGGCCAGAGATGATAATACCAGGATTTTTCCTGACCCCAATATCGACACTCGTGATCTCAGGATGCCCATAAGCCTCCGTATTGGCCTTATCAAGTAAGGCCATCCCAGCCACACCATATTTTCCCGTCTCCAGGGTAAGCCCTACCAGATCCTCCACACTCAGATGATCATCCTGAATCTTCGTCAGAGCTTCCTGGATGAACGCATCGACTTCAACATCGTCCTGCAAGAGAGTATTGGCATGCTTGCTATAGGCTGAAAGCCCCTTTAGGCCATAAGTGATGAGCTCTCGCAGACTGCGAATATCCTCGTCTTTTGTTGCAAATACTCCAACTCTTGCAGCCTTTTCATCAAAGTCTTCTCTTGTTCCATGCCAGAGGGCCGCCTCGGTGAGTCCTTCTCGATTCTCTAGCCGTGCTAGTTCCTTGTCCTTCACGACCAAGGTCTTTTCGATGGCCTGGACGATTGCTTCTCGATCAAAGTTGGCATTGGTAATGGTAAGGAAAAGATTCATCGTCACCAGGTGATTCGTCTCTTTTGAAATCTCTTTTCCTTCCTTCCGAAGGGCTGTGGTAATAGCGGAAAGTCCCTTGGTCACATAGACCAAAAGATCCTGCATGGCCGCAACTTCCGGTTTTTTCCCACAAACACCAACAATGGTGCAGCCCTGACACTTGGCCGTTTCCTGACACTGAAAACAAAACATTTTATGGTCACTCATCATCTTATCTCCTGTTCTGCATTCGATAACTATCCTACCCGAACATCCGGGTTCTTTTCTCCGAACTTATCTTTCAGGGCCTGACAGATTTCTTCTCGGTCTTTTCCCTGTTTTTCCATATTCTTAACCATTTTATAGGCGGCAAACAAAGTGGATGGCCCAATTTCCGAACTAAAATATCCGATCCCTTGATTCCAAGCTAGTAGCTCAAATACATCATCCAAGGCGGCGCTATCCAAGCCGTGAATGTAGGCTTTGACTAGTTCTCTCGTCGCCTGGCGCATCCTCCCAGCTCCGACCGCATTGGTCAGGGAGAGCAAGAGTCTTGTTTCGTAGGGTAGATAGCGCTTCTCATCGTTCCAGGTCAAGTCCCAGAAGTTCACAGCGATCGTCCCCAGCTTCTCATCGATCAAGGGCATATTGGTCAGGGCAGCCGGTCGCATCGGAATATCCTTGGCTTCCTGCTTCTCCTCGATCCTATAGAAGTAAGCATGAAACTCAGCCTCGCCTGTCTGCTCCGTATGGTATTCGAATCCGAGGTCCTCCATGACTTCATAGAGAGGAATTGGCTCAAAGCTTTGGATAATTTCCAAGCCTTCCCCAGCGGCCAAGGCTGCTGCTTGCTTCTTCAGTCCCGGGAAAAAGTTTCCCTGCACGCCTCTTACATCAACTTTCTTAAAACACTCTGTCTTATCTTGCCAATCTTTATAAGCCATCTTCAGGCCTCCTTTTCTTTTGATAATCTCAGTCTACTATAACTTCCTGTAAGTGTCTGTTGTTTAAACCACAGATTTTACATTTATTCCAAAATTTTCCCGTCCCGCGAAATGGTCACCACTTGCCAGGGAATAAATTTTCCACTTTTTCTTAGAGCATTTTCCCCAGCCCGCTGCAAACCACCACAGCAGGGAACCTCCATTCGTACGATGGTTAGGCTCTTAATATCGTTACACCGAAGGATTTCTGTCAGCTTTTCTGTGTAATCTACATGGTCCAGTTTTGGGCAGCCGATCAAGGTTATTTTTCCTTTCATGAAGTCTTCATGCATATTGGCATAGGCATAGGCCGTACAGTCTGCTGCGACCAAAAGCTTCGCCCCATCAAAAAAGGGTGCCTGGATCGGTACCAGCTTAATCTGGCAAGGCCACTGGTTCAGTCTAGACAGGGTCTTCTTCACTACATGCTGTTCCTTTTGGGCTGCCTTCACTGCCGCTTCATCATAGGCTGGAGCCTCCCTCTCTTCAAAGCTAATCGCTCCTGTCGGACATTGGGGAAGACAATCACCCAAGCCATCACAAAAATGTTCCCTAACCAGTTTTGCCTTCCCGTCTATGATATCAATGGCCCCCTCATGGCAGGCACTGGCACAAAGCCCACAGCCATTACACTTTTCTTCTGCGATGTGGATTATTTGTCGGATCATCTACGCTTCCTCCTTGCCTTGTTGAGATCAGTTTAGTATACTCCAAGCGAAAAGTATGTGGCTTGAGCCACAATTTAAAGAATTATCCATTTCGAGGCGAAATTCATGATTTGCGCCAGATTTGAAGAAGTTCAAGGAGGTGGTAATGATGCCAACCATGGACGAGGCCCTGTTGGAAAAAAGCATATTGTTCCAAGGAATGACCGAAGACGAGCGCAAGGCCTGTTTAGACGCCTTGCAAGCCCATGAAAAAGCTTATAAGAAAGGTACCCCTATCTTGAATGCCGGGGATGTCACAAAGGAGATGGGCCTGGTCTTTTCGGGGAGCGTTACCGTAGAAAGCAACGATGTCTGGGGAAATTGCACGATTTTGGCCCATATCGGTCCCGGACAATTCTTTGCCGAAACCTACGCCCTCCTCCCCAACACCGTGATGCTTGTCGACGTCATCGCGAACGAGAACTGCCGAATCCTCTTTCTCCAGATCGGCAAAGTATTATCAACAAATACTCCTGCATCATGGCTCCAAAGGCTCTATCAAAATCTTCTCCTTATTTCCGCCCACAAAAATTTGGCCCTCTCAGGACGCAGCTTACATACGGCTCCTAAGAGCGCTAGAGGCCGGATCTTGGCCTACCTCCATTCCGTCGCACTACAAAAGCATGCGCAAGAATTTGATATTCCTTTCAACCGTCAGCAGTTAGCTGATTACCTCAACCTCGAACGCACCAACATGTCAAAAGAGCTCACTCGGATGCGAATAGACGGGCTCATCGAATGTCAAAGAAGCCACTTCAAACTGCTATCAAACGGGGATAAGGCGTGAGAGGGAGACGATGGGAAGAAGATAAATCGTCATACTATCTCTCATACCAGCTTTGGGAAGCTCTGGAAGGTCAGCGGGAGTATTTTGTAGCTCGGCCTTGGCCGGTCTTACGCAAGACTCCTTGATCGATAAGACGATTCAACAGACGTAGGGTCTTTTCTCGGCTCATACCGGCTTTTTCTGCGATTTCCTGCCGAGAAAAGAGCATCCCCGGCTCTACTAGGTCTAAAATTTTAGCCTCCTCCTGGGTGAAGAAGGGAACCGCATCCAAAGAGGGCAGAACAACTCGGATGCTGCCTTCCGTAATCGTAAAGGTCGGCTGCACTGCTTTCCCCTGGTAAACCATCTTGATCCGCAAAATCCCCGTGCCAAACTTTTCGATGAGACCCAGGCGAAAAAAGATTCCTGCCACAACAGGATTTCTCAAAATGGAAACATATCCTCTAAAATAGTCTTCTGTTTGAATCCCAAAAGGTAAGCCACCAGGCGACGTAATTTCCAGGCGATCTGGAAACATGGCGATATGAATATTTGCAGGGAGATCCCAAGCCCGATGGACCAAGGCATTGGCCAGAGCCTCCCGAAAAGCTGTTTCTGGGATGGGCAACACGGTAACCCGGTCTGTTCCAGTAATTTTTTCATATTGGTAGCAAGACCGAAAAGTATCAATTGCCTGCTGATATTGCGCAAGGATGGACTGATGGACGTAACTCGTCCGCTTGCGTATTTCGTTGATACTTTCTCCAAATTCGATCATATCCAGTCCTGGCATGGCATTTTCATCCGCAAAGAGTTCGGCCGCATGGTTGTATCCAGTCTTATCCGAATACAAATTCAATGTTTTGAGGATATCGCAAGACACATTATCTACTTGAAGCTTCTTACTCAAAAAGCTGTGAAGTACGGTAAAAGAAAACTGATCTTGTTTGGAAGGCAGTTGATCAAAATACTGATCACGACCTTCCAGGATTAAGCGTAGCAATTCACCATAATTTTCTTGATTTTCCCGCATCGCTTGATCCTCCTCACCTAGGCTACTGATAGGATAATCATAGCATTCCGCCCTACTCTTTGCAACGTATTCCAGGATCGTATCATTCATAGTGACACGCATGATACTATCGTATCGATCATAGCAATACGAATACCATTATCATATCACTCATAGTGATACGTAAATTCTTTCGTGGCAAATACAGGTGCAACGAAAAAGCAAAAGTCCCCACGATATATTTGCCCCTATGTTTATCATTCCTTTCCTTTTTTCTCCTTTCCCAGGAAAAGGGCTACTAAAGAGTGCTGTGAGACGCCTTTGAGATATTCTCTGAGAATTACGGTTTATCCGGATTTTTCTTCAGATAATCTGGAATAGTAGCGTTCTCAATTTCTTGCTTCTCTTGACGGCGGATCCGATATATGATAGTAGCAATCACCACGCCAAGGCAACAAACAAAAGTCATAGTGGTAAACATTGGAAGAAGAGCGATATAGTGCTCCCTATTCATATGTTCTGTCTTTATGGTGTGCAGGAAAGCAGCCAAAGCTGCGATAACAACTCCAATCTGCAGACAATAGTCCCCATGCTTTTCCTCCATAGTAGACCAATTGATCATATTAAACGAATTATTCATAGAATATACCCACCAATATATTAGAAAAATGGGCACCAACATGTTAAGATAAGGAATAAAACCAAGCATCAATACGGTAACGATGACTGTATAATACATGCTCAGATAAGTGACCATGGCAGTGATTGTAATTCGTAGATAATACCGTCCTGCATTTTCGAAAGATTCTATATTCCATTGACTAAGGTAGCCCAAGATGAGGATCACAAAAAACTCCAATACAATAAGGCTATGAGTTAGTATTGAAAGGCTCAAGCCAGATCTCTGGATGCCCTCTTCGGGATAAAAAAATAGCAGAAAAGCCACCAAAGCCGCACATAGATTGCCTATATGAAGGCAATCCCACACCTCCTGCTCGGTCCAATCATCCCAGCTGTGTTTACTCATGAGTCGATTTACAAAACTTGAAATCGCTAAAGCAATTAGAGGAAGGGTCAGCAGCGTTACGATGCTAAACATGGTAGAAAAGATTCCCCCAGATCGATCGAGGTCACGAGCATCAAGGATTTTCTCCCAAAGATTTGAAAAAGGGCCTAACACGACCATCAGATTTATAATAGCATTAATCGGTATACGAACAAGATACTTCATCTTTTGCCTTTCCCGATTGGCAAGCTCATGGCTCGTAGCCCTATGAACAAATATTCCTCCGAGTCATCCGTCGTGGGCATTCCTCGCAACGCGCCAACCGTCAGGCCCATGAGCCCTACTTAGCGTTACTAGGAACGTTACCTACAAAAGGCACCGCCTGCTTGCGACAGGAAGCACCTGGCGTAGGTCAGCTTATTTGGCCTATACTAGCATTTTCCAAAACCTTGATCAAGATCCTAGGAGACTTCATCCCCTAGCTAACAATCCCCAACGCTTTCCTCCACCGTACCGCATCTTTCTAAAGTTTTTCAAAATAGTGGCTCACTTGAAACGTCCCCCCATCCATGCACAATTGGGGAGCATTTTGTTATAATATCCAAGGAAATTGTTCCCCAAAAGGAGGACTCAACATGGCACCACAATATAGTGAAATCCAAGAATTGCTCCGAAGTCGTGCCGACCTCAACGCACGATTGAACCTCATGCCCTATGATGGCACACCAGAAACCAAGGAACGTGGCGACAGAAAATACCTTTACGTAAGAAAACGTGTCGGAGGAAAACAGACATCCACTTATGTAGGGGCATATACCGAGGAACTGTATAATCTACTTTTGCGCAATGCCAGAGAAGCTCGTGAAATCAGAAGATCTCTTCGTAGCATAGAAAAGCAACTTGCTGAAGCCGGCTATACTGAAAATGGCCTTCCTGCCGAAGTCATCGAAAACATTGCCTTTGCCCGCGCCAATATGAAGACGAATATCTATGATCAGGCCGTTTTAGAAGGGGTGGCCACATCCTTCCCTCAGACGGAAGAAATCATAGAAAACGGAAAAGTATATGGCATGACAGCCACCGACGTACAGAAAATATTAAATTTGAAACACGCATGGGAATTTATTTTAGACCCTGATGTCCTTGCCAGCCGTTCCGATTATTATATGCTGAGTCATATTGCAAGACTTGTTAATGAAGGCTTTTTTGCAGAAGGGGGGCGAATCCGCGGCGTCCCAGTTTCCATAGGCGGTTCATCTTATGTTCCTCCCCTGCCCTATGAAGGTGACGTGAAAGACAGCATCCAAAAAATCGTTGAAGATGATGACGATGCCATTCATATTGCCATTCAACTTTGCTTGTACTGTATGAAGACCCAGATCTTCTTGGACGGCAATAAGCGGGCTGCTGTTATCTTTGCAAACCATTATCTTATTTCTCATGGCGGAGGCTTTTTGGTCATCCCTGAAAAGGAAGTGCCAGCGTTCAAAAAGTTGCTTGTAAAATATTACGAAGGTGAAGATATCTCTGTTATTGCAAGCTTTATGAAAGAACGCTGTTGGAAAACCATAGAGCACTAAGCCTCAACTTAATTAGAGCTAAGCTGAAAATTTCCTTCCCCAGCGCAACAACCAAAGCCATCATCAGCGAAAAGCCCAAGTCAAAAGCCATCACTCCCACGTTTGAGTGCTCCCATTTCGACATCTCAGGAATCAATTCTTCAACCACTACGTAAAGCATAGCCCCAGCCGCAAAAAACTGTCAAACACTGAATACGATAAAGGGGTAGGAAATCAAGATTTCCTACCCTTGGTCATCATTTGATTTCAAACGATGCAAACACCGAGTGGTTGGTTTGTCCAGCAGAAACAGATTTTACTATCCGATAAGTTACATTGCTTTCCAAAACAACAGCATTTCCAATATCATAGTGGAATTTATGACTTTCGTTTGGAGAAATAACAATTAATATATCAGCATAGCTTAATGACAATGGTATATCTTTCCATGTCTCACTGTCCATTTTTTGTAAAGAAAAATCTTCTCCCATATCAATATCGACATCAGAATTATTGGTTATAGTTATGTCAATACTTCCTGCTGCATCAGCCGAAACTGTCATACTAACTTTTCCATCTAATTCTGAAGGATTGATATTTAAACCATCATCCATCGGTTTATTGTTTTCAATCTGTTGTGCAGAATCTCTGTCAACAGAAGGTATATCAC
>CAKZWV010000025.1 GCA_937922005.1 uncultured Clostridia bacterium
CCTCCTATCGACCCACCCCGGAAACTCCCCGGGAGATCAGAAGGAAGAAACCCCGTCCCTGCGGCATCCTTTACAACGCAAAAAGCCCGAGATTTCTCTCGGGTTTTGCCTAGAAAAGCCTATCTATCAAGCTTTCCTAATAGTTTTTTCTAAGAATTCTCTCTCTTAGTGCTTTTTGAACAAAGCGTTTCTCTTAGTGCTTTTTGAAGAACAGAATTCCAACAGCCATCAAAGCAGCAGAGCTAAGGAACAGGAAGATGGAATCAGAAGCACCGGTTACAGGCAGAGTACCATTAACCTGCTTTCCTTGATTACTCATCGAAGCTCCTGCCACAGCTATCGGTCCTTGAACTTTCTGATCACCTTGAACCTTAATTTGAGCCTGCATCTGGCCTTGTCCTGGAACTTGCTTCTTCGCCTGAGCGGAAGACTGTACCTGCGTCCCTACCTGAGTCTGAACTTTGCCTTGACCTTGTGCCTGCACCCGATTTTCTGGTGCTAGCTGATAAAAGACTTTGGCCTTGCACTCTTTCTTAGTATGATCTCCAAGATCCATTCCAGCCCAATCCCAGGCCCCTAAGACGCCTGTGACCTCTTCTAATCTGCTGTAGAACCGTATTTCCTGGAAAGCATATCCTTGCTCATTAACCTTTTGGATTCGAGTCCTAAAGATCTCTGGAAGAATCATAAATTGAGAGGAGGTTTGGAGAGATGCCCATTCTATATAAGGGACGTTAACCGTCTCCATCAAGCTTGCCTGGGTACCTTCCGGGAAGATGTGTTCTACTGTAATTCCCATCGTTTTAGGGACAACAAGAACAACGATATCAGCCTTGGTTTCTTCCAAAAGCTTTAGATATTCTTCCTTCCAACGCTCCGGGTTTTCAAGGTAGGCTTCCCGCAAGAGCACACAAGGCTTCAGGTCCTTTGTGACAAAGCCAGCATATAGGTAGTCTTTCTGGACTGTCTCTGAGTTCTGATAAAAAGCTCTAGCCATATCACTTACGGATGTCCAGCCATCTCTCATCCTAAGCCCATAGACCCGATCATAGACCCATTCTCCATTCCGGATGTCAAAGGCAACAATATTCAATCTCTTCCCGGGCTTTGGTGTCCGATAGATTTTGATGGTCATGGCCTTCGTAGCCGTCTGTGAAAGCATCTGTTTAGCCGCCAACCAGCAGCTGTTTTGATCCAATGTATAACCTTCTGGAAATGCGGTTTTGACGAGCTCTTGAATCTTCTTAGCACACTTATCAATATCTGCAGGTGTATCGGTTAATCCAGCCACAAGCTCGTGCTCAATCTTCAAGCTAAAAGGAGCATGGTCTTTGGAAGGAATCTTCCCCTCCACATCCTCAAAATACTCCACACTCAGCTCATACTGCTCGGGCTTTGTTCCTTTTTGGATCTTTTTTTCTTCTTCTGTTAATTTATCGATAAAGTCGTTAATCTTTTCATCGCTAAGTTTGCTTGGATCTTTCAGTAATGCCCCTACCTGCTCCAGCACCTTCTCCAACTCCTGCAGCTCCGCTTCTGTCATCCAATCCTCAGATTTCGGGACTGACAATTGTGGTTTACCCGCATTGGACCGGAGATTAGGTAGCCTTGCCATGAGACTTTGGTACAGCTGTTTTAGCTTTTCTAGGTTATTAGGAGAATATTTCATCGTACCCGTCTTTTTTGCATCATATGCCTTTTGCAAATTCTCCCTTGCCAGATCCACCTGTTCCTGCGTCGCTTGCGTATTAGCTAGCGTATCTTGCCCAGCTGTTAGAGCTTCCTGCAAAGCCTGATACTCTGCCGGTGTCATGAACTCAACCCCAGCCGTTACCGTTGCAGGATCCTGCGTATCAATTTGCTGAATTCCTCCAATGGCTCCATTAACCTCATCCACCAAGGCCTGCAACGCCGTTTTATCCACCGGCGGAGATGCTGGCTTAAGATAAAAGGTCAAGGTGGCCACACTAAACCTTCCCTGTGAGTTTCGATTGATATCTTCATTCGTAAATCTCAAGAAAACTCTTGTTAGAGCAGTTATTGTGTAGCCTTCTACTTGATCTGCTGGGACTTCTTTACCAGCAAATGTTCCATCTTCGACGAATAGACTAATGGTTACATATTTTCGATCTAATAGCATCTTTTTCCGTGGGGGACCATATCGGAAGGTGAGATCGTCAGCGTTGAATTTATTAGCCATAATAGCTTCACTCTTTGGCTGGTCCCTTTGTCCTAACCATTGGTCTTTGTATATAACGTTCACCATCGCAAAGTCCATATGAAGGGCATATGTAGCCAGGCTGGTGCTGATTACAGATAACAACACTGTTAAAAGAATACCAACTTTACAGTTTCTCTTTAACACTATGAATTCCTTTCCATTTTCAAGGAGTTCCCTTGCATCTCACTTAAAGTCTTACTTGCAGAGCCCTAAATGAGAATACTTAAATCACTTCAAGATGAGCTTTTGGAGACGGCCTTGACAACTATTGTTTTTTAAGTACCAACGTCGCTCCCAAAGCCATCAGCAGCACTGCGCCAATTATCAGCGTACTATCCTGTTTTTCCCCTGTCACCGGCAGTGCGCTTGTAAGCTGGTTTTCTTGATTACTCATGGAAATGCCTGCCACGGCAACCGTTCCTTGAAGGGTCCGGTCTTCCTGAGCCTTAATCTCCGCTTGGATCTGAGCCTGAGGAGCGGTAGCAGCGTCTACCTTCTTCCCAGTAGGAACTTCTTGAGCAGCAGCAACGGCCTTGTCGTAGAAAACTCTTGCTACGACTCTTCTTCTACGCTCACCTCCTAAGTCGAAATTAGCCCAATCCCAGCTCACCAGAAGGCCTGTGATTTCACGACGTCCATCATAGAACTTAACTTCTCTAAAGGTGTAACCCATCTCATTCACCTTCTGGATTCTGGTCTTGAAAATGTCATTAAGTTTCATAAAAGTTGAAGAGTGTTGGAGAGAAGCCCAGACATCATAAGGAACAGAAACAGTTTCCTTTAGAATATCTCTTGTCCCCTCCGGGAAAACGTGTTCTACTTCAACATCAACCATTTTGGGGACTACAAACACAACTAGAGAAGCGCCATACTTTTCTTTATCAAAGAAGTCGGCATAGTCACCAAATCTTTCCAAATAAGCGCCGCCATAGACCATTTGAGGTTCCTGGCCATCAGCAGCAAAGCCAGCATAAATATAATCAGCAGCTAAACCAGATTTTTCAAAGAAGGCAACGGAATAATCTCTGGGAGAGCCCCAACCTTCCTTCATCTGAAGCTGATTAAGTCTGGTGTATACCCATTCACCTTCATGAATGTCATAAGCGATAATCCGAGGTGCTTCAGCCGTGAGCTTCATATCCTTCTTCTCAAGCCAGCACTTCTTCTCTTCTTGCTTCACCAGACGAACCACAAGAGTACTTGTCGATTTGCCCAGCAGATAAGCTGACGCTACTTCCTTGAAGCTCTCTTCGTTAGCTTCATAACCTTCTGGTGCGCTTTTCATAACCTCTTCCATGAGTCTTTGGGTCAGCTTGTCTAAATCATCCAATTTGCCTTTTGTTAAGTCCTTCAAGATTTCAGAGTCTTCCGGGATAGTTTTCTCAATAGGCGACAATCCGGAATCTACAAGTGATGTTCCTTGGCTCAAATAGAGTCTTATCCGTAAGTTTAATCCCGTTGGGGTACCGGGAACGATAGGTGCTGATGGATCGTTAGTGCCAAATCTTAACTTACCAAATGCCTCATTTAGCATGTTAAATACGGGATCAATCTCTGCCTGGGCCATGGGTCCAAATTCTTGGTCATTATTGTTTTGAACTGTATAGTTAGCCTGTTCAAGTGCGTTAATGAGTGATTCCAATTCCTCTTGAGAGGAAAAAAAAGGACTATCTTTATCCACCTGGTCTTCAGTCTTTCCTGGTGCTACTTGAATCCGATCCTTAATTGCTTGGACTTTTTGTATGAGTTTTTGAAGCTCTGTAAGATCACCTGGGACAAAGTTTAGGGGTTCTATATAGCAATATAGCGTTTTGTCTGCATGACCCGAAAAGGGCTTATTACCCCAATCTCGGATATCAAAAAAAGTAACCTTTGTTCTGCTCACTATATTTTCGGGATCCACGAAATTCCCTGTACGATTAGTGAGTCTGTAATCATAACTACCATTGCTACCATATCCAACATAATCTAACCACTTCGTATTCACAGGGGTATGCTGATATGGATTGCCACTCCAGTACTCGACGATGATCTGCCAATTTCTGGGATTAAATTCATCGACCTTTACTATTTCTTTTTGGTTAATCTTTTTGCTATATGGTGTTTTATAATTAATGCTGAATCTATATCCCGCTGGTCTGGCATAAGTAGGTAGACCAGGTAAAAATAACGCTGCTACAAGGATAAATGTCAGCCATTTTCCAAGTTTTTTCATGCTTCTTCCTTTCATTTACTGTTTGGAGATCTTATTGAGAGATCTTAAAAATTTACGAAATTCTATCAGTCTAAATCCTGTTCAGGCTTCTGCTTCTTTCCATAATCAAGAGCCCCAAATATTCCAATTTAGCAAAAAAGCCCGAGATTTCTCTCGGGCTAGGTTTAGAAAAGCTTGTCAGTTAAGCTTTCTACAAGTAATTCTTATAATTTTCTCTCTTAGTGCTTTTTGAAGAAAAGAATTCCAACAGCCATCAAAGCAGCAGAGCTAAGGAACAGGAAGATGGAATCAGAAGCACCGGTTACAGGCAGAGTATTCACAGGAGCAGTTGTGGTCGTGGTGTTAGCAGCGGTCACAGGAGCTTGTGCAGCAGGAGCTTGGATCTGGGCCTGAGGAGCAGTTGCAGCGTCTACCTTCTTCTCGGTAGGAACTTCTTGAGCAGCAGCAACAGCTTTGTCATAGTACACTCTTGCGACAACTTTACCCCTACGCTGACCACCTAATTTGACGTTAGCCCAATCCCAGCTCATCAGAAGACCGGTAATTTCGTAATCTCCATTAAAGAATTTAACATACTTAAATGTGTAACCCATCTCATTTACCTTTTGGATTCTGGTCTTGAAAATGTCATTAAGGTTCATAAAGCTTGAAGAATGTTGGAGAGAGGCCCAGGCGTCATATGGAACAGAAACAGTTTCCTTCAGGGCGTCTCTTGTCCCCTCTGGGAAAACGTGTTCTACTTCAACATCAACCATTTTGGGGACTACAAACACAACCAGAGAAGCGCCATACTCATTTTTAAAGAATTCAGCATAATCGCCAAAGCTTTCGAGGTAAGCACCACCATATACCATCTGAGGTTCCATTCCCTCAGCAGCAAAACCGGCATAAATATAATCAGCAGCTAAACCAGATTTTTCAAAGAAGGCAACGGAATAATCTCTGGGAGAGCCCCAACCTTCCTTCATCTGAAGCTGATTAAGTCTGGTGTATACCCATTCACCTTCATGAATGTCATAAGCGATAATCCGGGGTGCCTTAGCCTTGAGCGTCAGATCCTTCCCCTCAAGCCCACACGTCTTCTCTTTAGAAGGAGTTGGTGTAGGCTCGTTTTTCTTAGCTCCAACTTGCTGAGCCTCCTCGAAGGCCTTGACAGCTTTTTTTAAGATATCTAATGCAGCTTCAGCTTTGTCTTCTTCTGTTACTTTCTCCGCCTCTTTTATAGCAGCATTCAAAGTATCAGCTTCAGCTTGGGTAACCCATTTAGTACCTTCTGCAACCTCTTCAGCTTTGGCGGCAACCGCCGTTTTCTCAACCAGCTCTTTTGCTTGTGTAATCTCGGTCGTTAGTTCTTCCAGTTTGGTAGCAGCCAACACCGGCAGACTCCCTAGTACGAATAGAGCCACTAACGGTAAGATTAC